>NZ_LVCT01000700.1:0-5059 GCF_001647205.1 Rhodococcus sp. EPR-134 | reverse complement strand
CTCGGTGTCGAGTTGGCAGATCTGACCGACAGTGGTGGACGCCGGCGGTACCGCAGCCGCCACCGCAGCCCGCAACTCACCGGAATACGGTTCGCTGACCATGCCCAGTGGGGTGAGCACAAGAGTGTCCCCGTCGATCCGGATGTCTGCTGCGGCAGCATCGATAGCGTCGTACGAAGTACCGGACATCAGACCGATGACTCTCATGAAATATCCCTTACTCGCATCGTTTCGGCATTCGGAAGAACTGCGGTCAGTCGACGAGTGCCCGCTTGTGGGCATTCCCTCGCAAGGTACTCAAGGCGATCGCGCTGACGGCGCACGTTGCCATCACGAAGTAGGCCGGAATATCGAGATTGGACGTTTCCTTGATCAACCACGTGATGATCAGACCGGCGCAGCCCGAAAAGACCGCGTTGGACAGGGAGTATGCGAGTCCCAATCCGGTGTACCGGACCGAGGTGGGGAACATCTCGGAGAGCATGGCGGGTCCTGGTCCGGCAACAAGTCCCACTGCGGCGCCGGCGGCAAACACTGCAAATCCCTTGGCTGTCAGAGACGTCTGCTCATTCTGCAGGACGTTGAGCAGCGGCAGAGCCAAGACCAGAATTATCACGGTGCCGGTGAGCATGACCGCGCGTCGTCCGATGCGATCGCTGAGTCCACCCGCGATCGGAATGGTCACCGCGAAGCCCGCATTGGCTAGCACGGAAGCAACAAGTGCCTGATGGAAAGTCGCGTTGAGTGAACTCTGAAGATAAGTCGGCATCACGACGAGGAACGTGTAACCAGCAGCAGACCACCCCATCAACCGCCCGATTCCGAGCAGAATCGCCTTGGCTGTCTCTCCGACAGTCGGCTGCACTACAGGCGCCGCTTCATCAGCTGTCGGTTCGGACTGGACTGATCGGGCACGCTCGAACGACGGCGTTTCTTCGAGTCGGAGCCTGAGCCACAGGGCGACCAGGCCCATCGGAAGTGCAAGGAGGAACGGGATGCGCCAGCCCCAGTCGTTGAGCTGACCGGAGTCGAGAACTGTCGCGAGGAGCGCCGCGATTCCGGCACCGGCGAGCAATCCGAGCGCGACCGTGAACGATTGCCACGACCCGTACAGTCCGCGTCGTCCCGGGGGCGCGAACTCGGTCATCACCGACACCGCGCCGCCGAACTCGCCTCCGGCCGACAGTCCCTGGAGGATCCGAAGAACCGTCAAGAGCAGCGGTGCCAGAATTCCGACGCTCTCGTAGGTGGGGAGCACACCGATCAGGGTCGTCGCACCCGACATCAGCAGAAGAACGATCACCAAGGTGGGGCGTCGGCCGATGCGGTCACCGAGTCGACCGAACAGCGCGGCCCCCACTGGGCGGAAGAAGAAGGCCAGCGCAAACGACGCGTAGGTCTTGATCAGGCTTTCGAGGTCGCCGGAGCCGTCGGCGCTGAAGAAGTTCGACGCGATGATTGTCGCGAAGAACCCGTACACACCGAACTCGTACCACTCGATGAAATTTCCGACGGAGCCGGCGACGAGCGCCCTGCGCCGTTTGAGCTGCGCACCATCGTTCCGTGTCTGCACTGTGATGCCCATGCCGTCCTCCGTTGACGAAACCCGAATATGCAACAAAGTTTCATCTGAACGGAGTAGAAATGTCAAGAAGTTTCACGATTGGATTTTTGCTACGCCCGGAAGCCTTATGCTCCCGCGAACGTGAATGCCTCCGCCCGTTCGAACTGGTCAGTGGAGTCACCGGAATAGACGGTGCTCTCGTTCGGTCCGAGTCCGAGCTTTCGGACGGGTGTCCCTTCCGCGAGATCCATCGACGCCACGTCCACCCAGAAGGTATTGGGCGTCATCGCCGACTCGAAGAAATAGAGCGTGCGTTTGTGATCGACGACGGTGCGCCAACGGGTCGATGAGATGTTGGGCTCATCGGGAGTCGAAATTCCCAGGGGCACCGACACATTCCGAATAACACTGAAGGTGGACGCCAACGCCGCCCGCGGATCGTCCGTCTGCGGTATCGCATCGACATAGAACGACGCCCGAGCGAATCTGTCAGCGGCACGGTTTGTTCCGGGCAGCATGACGGTCCCGTTGATCTGCTTCCAGTACTCGTTGACGGCGAGTTGCTGATCGAAGATCGGCGAATTGGTCATCACCTGGTACTCACGGCTGTGATGAATCGTCGGGCGTCCACCGACGTACTCGATGATCGCGCTGTCTCCCCCGGCGTCCGAGAGCGACATGTGCAGCGTTGCGAGGCGGTCTTCGCCGGGAACGGCAGCGGTCACTACCGTGAACGGTTCCGACGCGAGAACTTCGACCGCTTCCTGAACTGTCGCAAAGCGATCCAGGACGTATTGCGCCCACGCCGCGATCGACAATCCCGGGGTCGAACCGTCATACGTCGGGTACTCGGACTCGACCAACCACAAAAGATTGGCAGACAGCCCAGCCTCGTTGACCCCGTCGGTCGTGCACATGTCGTAGGCCGTCGCGACAACACTTCCGTATTTCGACGTCCACTGTATCGAGTTCGGACCTGCACAGCCCTCTCTGGTCATGCCGCGCGGGAATGCCCAGAGGTTTGTTCCGAGGTCGACCTTCCAATCCATCGATCGAGCAGTGATCACAGTGCCGTTGGGCCCCAAGTAAACCAAGCGTGTACACATCGAAAACTATCCCTTCGTTACGGCGTGACGATATTGAAACTGGGATCGAAGGTATCGAGCAACCCTCCCAGCGTCTCGAACGCTGATTCGTCTCCGTCGAGCGAAATCTTCCCGGCCTTGGCCAGTTCGGCGGCCGCGCCCGGTTGCAGAAGCGCTCCCACGAGTGCCGCTTTCGGGCCCGAGACCGTCAGTTGTGTGTTCGGTGACGCGCCCTTACGTGCGTTGAGGACGCCGCGCTTGACCCACGCAGTCCATGCCTCGTCGCCGCGATCGGTGAACACGAAATCGATCCGCAGTTCCGCGTCGGTGGCCTTGTCGCCGATGAGATGTATTGCGACGAAGTCGAAGAGGATGTCGATGGGCATCGCGAGGACACTGTCCTGGCTCGCGGTGACATACGGGGCGGGCTGGGCGCCTTCACGGAGCTCCAGGGCGGCCGAGAGATAGATCCCACGCCACTGCGGCCCCTCGGCTTGATAGCCCATCTGCTCGTAGACGTCGGCTTGCAGGTTCCTCGCTTCGGTGTTCTCCGGTTGCGCGAACACCAACTTGTGCAGGATCTCTGCCGCCCATCGGTAGTCCGCGGCGTCGAATGCCCGCTTGGCCTCGTCCAGGATCTTCTGCGCGCCAAGGAGATCGACGAACCTCTTCGCCGATTCGACCGGCGGATGAGGATGAAGCGACACCGGATCGCCGTCCCACATTCCCAGTTCCTTGGTGTACACGGCGCGAACGTCGTGGTGCAGAGTGCCGTGATATCCGCGGTTGTACCACTTGTGCCCGAGTTCGTCCGGTAGTTCGATCACCTCGGCAGCTTCGAGCGGCGTGTACCCCTTGTTCGCGAGACGGAGTGCCTGGTCGTGAATGTACTTGTAAGTGTCCCTTTGCGATTCGATGAACGGCACCAGGTTCTCGTTTCCCCACACCGGCCACGTGTGCGGTCCGTAGTGAACAGCCGCGTCGTCTCCCCACCGCTCGAGAGTCTCGTCCAGATACCGCGCGAAGTTCCGAGCGTCGCGAGTGCGCGCACCTCTTAAGGTCTGGATGTTGTGGAGCGAATGATTGGCATTCTCCGCACAGGTCAGCGCGGCGAGTTCGGGGATCCAGATGTGCATTTCCTCCGGGGCCTCGGTATCCGGCGCGTAGAGGAACTCGAATTCCAGACCGGCTATCTCACGCTTCGTTCCGGTCTCCGTGATGCTGTCAGTGGGGGAAATATACGAGACAAGTGGACCTTTCGTGCTGATCGTGCCGATGCCGCAGGTAACCATCCCTTTGGCATCGAGATCGAGCAATCCACCGAAGGCGTAGAAGGACCGTCTCGCCATGGCATTTCCGGCGACGACGTTTTCCCCGATCGCGAACTTGTCGAACGACGCGATCGTGCCCGGTGCGATGATCGGAACTCGCCCGGACGTCACGTCGTCCAGATCGACGATCCCTTTGACTCCGCCGTAGTGGTCGATGTGGGTGTGCGTGTAGATGATCGCCGAAACTGGCTTGTCGCTGACGTGCTCACGAATCATCTTCATACCCTGGCGCGCCGATTCGACCCCCGCCATACAGTCGATGACGATCAGTCCCTCGCCACCTTCGACAACCGTCAAATTTGCCAGGTCGTTGTTCCGTACCTGGTAAAGGCGATCCGTCACCTGATACAGACCACCTCGGCGCATCAGTTGTCCTTGACGCCACAGGCTCGGATTGACTGTCTCCGGCGCGGCAACATCGTCACCGAGGTATGCCATCGCATCAGGATCGAAGACCGTATGCCCGTCATCGGCGACAACCTTGCCCGGCAACGGAGCGATCAACCCTCGATCCGCGTCGGCAAAATCCTGCCGGTCGTCCATGGCATACCGTGCGACTGCCTCGCGATTCGCCGTGACTGTGGCCGGTGTTGCGTCCTTCGGTGTCTGGCACATGGCACTCCCCGCTCGGATACGACGATCTGATACCCCATCATCTGTATCGGTTGGGCACGCGCTTGGAATCACCCGCGCAGGGTGAAGCTCCCACGAACACGCGAGGTGATCAGCCGGGGAGTTCCTCGGAATTCCGAGATGCGAGTGCAATCACCAGGACCGCGATCCCACATCCGGCAACCAGGATCCATCCCGACCTCGATGCCTGCGCGACATCCACCGATGCACTGCCGCCGATGATGCCACCGGCCAGCGCAACACCGAGAGCAGCACCGAATTGGCGTGCACTGGAGGTTATTCCACCAGCAAGCCCCGCCTGCGATCTCGGCAACCCGTTGACGGCGGTGTTGGTGATCGGGGCATTCGAGAACCCGAATCCGATACCGAGGAACAGGTAAGCGGCCAAGAGCATCGGAATCGCCGTGTTGTTGTCGAGCGAGACCAGGCACAGTCCACCGAGCGTC
>NZ_LVCT01000699.1:0-1380 GCF_001647205.1 Rhodococcus sp. EPR-134 | reverse complement strand
TTGTGTGTTGTTTGAGAACTGCACAGTGGACGCGAGCATCTTTGTTGTAAGTAATGAAGAGCGTACGGTGGATGCCTTGGCACCAGGAGCCGATGAAGGACGTAGGAGGCTGCGATAAGCCTCGGGGAGCTGTCAACCGAGCTGTGATCCGAGGATGTCCGAATGGGGAAACCCAGCACGAGTGATGTCGTGTTACCCGCGCCTGAATATATAGGGCGTGTGGAGGGAACGTGGGGAAGTGAAACATCTCAGTACCCACAGGAAGAGAAAACAACCGTGATTCCGTGAGTAGTGGCGAGCGAAAGCGGAAGAGGCTAAACCATGGGTGTGTGATAGCCGGCAGGTGTTGCATTCGTGGGGTTGTGGGGTTCATTTTGTCAATACTGCCGTGTTGGCCAACAGTAAGAAATCACAGGGTTAGTGGAAGTGGTCTGGAACGGCCTGTCGTAGAGGGTGAGAATCCCGTACACGAAAACTTTGTGACTGTTGTAATGGAAACCCAAGTAGCACCGGGCCCGTGAAATCTGGTGTGAATCTGTCGGGACCACCCGATAAGCCTGAATACTCCCTGGTGACCGATAGCGGACTAGTACCGTGAGGGAAAGGTGAAAAGTACCCCGGGAGGGGAGTGAAATAGTACCTGAAACCGTGCGCTTACAATCCGTCAGAGCCTTCGAGCAGTTTACTGCTGGGGGTGATGGCGTGCCTTTTGAAGAATGAGCCTGCGAGTTAGTGGCATGTCGCGAGGTTAACCCGTGTGGGGTAGCCGTAGCGAAAGCGAGTCCGAATAGGGCGAGTCAGTGGCATGCTCTAGACCCGAAGCGGAGTGATCTACCCATGGCCAGGTTGAAGCGACGGTAAGACGTCGTGGAGGACCGAACCCACTTAGGTTGAAAACTGAGGGGATGAGTTGTGGGTAGGGGTGAAAGGCCAATCAAACTCCGTGATAGCTGGTTCTCCCCGAAATGCATTTAGGTGCAGCGTCGCGTGTTTCTCACCGGAGGTAGAGCTACTGGATGGTCTAGGGGGCCCACAAGCTTACCGAAATCAGCCAAACTCCGAATGCCGGTGAGTGAGAGCGCGGCAGTGAGACTGCGGGCGATAAGGTTCGTAGTCGAGAGGGAAACAGCCCAGATCGCCAGCTAAGGTCCCTAAGCGTGTACTAAGTGGAAAAGGATGTGGGGTCGCGAAGACAACCAGGAGGTTGGCTTAGAAGCAGCCACCCTTGAAAGAGTGCGTAATAGCTCACTGGTCAAGTGATCCTGCGCCGACAATGTAGCGGGGCTCAAGTACACCACCGAAGCTGCGGCATTCACGCAATAGCCCCCAGTTGATCCACGGATTTTCTGGCAGGTGTGTGGATGGGTAGGGGAGCGTCGT
>NZ_LVCT01000698.1:0-1471 GCF_001647205.1 Rhodococcus sp. EPR-134 | reverse complement strand
GAGCAATGATCAGAACCTGTGGATGGTTCTCGGCGAGGCGGCGTGAGTGGGCGCACCTTCCCGGGAATGATCTGAAATTCCATCAGCTCTGATCAGGACCGGCGTTGGCGCGCTGGTTCGGGAAGGTACGCCCATGCTCACGGTAGTTCAGGATCAGCAATCCTCCAACGACGACAGCGGTGTTGGTCGGTCGTTGCTTGACGAGATCGTTCGCGACGGTGCCCGGCAGATGCTCGCGGCGGCGTTGGCCGCCGAAGTCGCCGCATACATCGAGCAGTTCGCCGAGCATCTCGATGAGCACGGCCGGCGGCTGGTGGTCCGCAACGGCTATCACCACGAGCGTGACGTGCTCACCGCGGCGGGGGCGGTGACGGTGACCGCACCGCGGGTCAACGACCGCCGTGTCGACGCCGAGACCGGTGAACGGCAACGGTTTTCCTCGGCGATCCTGCCGGCGTGGTCACGCAAGTCCCCGCAGATGACCGAGGTGTTGCCGCTGCTGTACCTGCACGGGCTGTCCAGCGGCGACTTCGGTGCGGCGTTGGAGCAGTTCCTCGGCACTGGTGCCGGGCTGTCGGCCTCGACGATCACCCGGCTGACCGCGCAATGGCAGGACGAGGCGAAGGCCTTCGCCGACCGGGATCTCTCGGGCACCGATTTCGTGTACCTATGGGTCGACGGCATCCATCTCAAGGTCCGCCTGGAGCAGGAGAAGCTGTGCTTGCTCGTGATGATCGGCGTCCGCGCCGACGGCCGCAAGGAGCTCGTCGCGCTCACCGATGGGTTCCGGGAGTCCACAGAGTCGTGGGCTGATCTGCTGCGCTCATGCCGACGCCGCGGGATGACCGCCCCGGTGCTGGCCGTCGGTGATGGGGCGCTGGGGTTCTGGAAGGCACTGCGGGAGGTGTTTCCGGATACCCGTGAACAGCGCTGCTGGTTTCACAAGCAGGCCAATGTGCTTGCTGCGCTGCCCAAGTCGGCTCATCCAGGTGCGACCGCGGCGATGCGGGAAATCTACAACGCCGAGGACATCGACAAGGCCCAGGTCGCGATCAAGGCCTTCGAGGTAGATTACGGCGCGAAGTACCCCAAGGCGGTCGCCAAGATCGTCGACGACGCCGACGTGCTCCTGGAGTTCTACCGGTACCCGGCCGAGCACTGGATCCACTTGCGCACTACGAATCCGATCGAATCGACGTTTGCGACCGTGCGGTTGCGAACCAAGGTCACCAAGGGCCCTGGGTCACGCGCAGCGGGGATTGCCATGGCCTACAAGCTGATCGACGCCGCACAAGCCCGCTGGCGGGCGGTCAACGCCCCCCATCTGGTCGCGCTGGTCCGTGCCGGCGCGGTGTTCCACAAAGGCAAGCTGCTCGAACGACCCATCGACATCTCACCCGCTGAGCCCGACGAATCAAGCGAAACGGAGGTCGCCTGAAACACCCTCATCCACAGGTCTTGACAATATCTC
>NZ_LVCT01000697.1:0-1525 GCF_001647205.1 Rhodococcus sp. EPR-134 | reverse complement strand
CGCTATGTGTCAAGTCAAGTGAGACAGTGACGTTCAGTTGATCTGCGATTCCGAGACCGGTTCGTTGATGAAGAATACGGTCGGCATCTCGGGCGGACTTGGCCGGCGCGAAAACCGGGCAGGGTTCGCGACGTAAGCCTCGTTCAGAGTGATCTGCCGGGCCTCGTCGACCGCGTCAGCGGTCCCGAAGTGCACCGACGCCGGCGTATGCCAGGCAATTCCCGAATGACGGTGAATATGGTTGTACTCGTTGAAGAATCCTTCCAAGAACACTCGTGCATCATCCAGTGATGCAAACGAAGTCGGGAAATCATGCAGGTATTTCAGAGTCTTGAATTGCGACTCGGAGTACGGGTTGTCGTTCGATACTCGCGGTCGTGAATGCGACCGGGTGATGCCGAGGTTGGTGAGCAGTTCCGACACCAATCCTGAGGTCATCGAAGTGCCGCGGTCCGCGTGGACGGTGTGCGGGGCGATGCCGTTGCGCTCGATTGCTTCCGCAATGAATTCAGCTGCCAATTCAGCACTTTCGTGTGCAGCCACGATCCACGACGGGTTGTAGCGAGAGTAGATGTCGATCAGTACGTACAGGTGAAACCACACGCCCTTGGTGGGCCCGCGAAGTTTGGTGATGTCCCAGGTCCAGACCTGTGAAGGTCCGTCGGCGAGGAGTTCGGGGATCGCCTTCGGTGGATGTGTCGCTGTTCGTCGGCGTTCACGGTTTTGTCCGGCCGCGGCGGCGATCCGATACATGCTCGACAGTGAACACCAGTAGTTTCCCTCGTCGAGTTCCCGCGCCCAGATCTGACATATGGCCAGGTCAGCGTTCTTGTCGCTGTTGATGACGGTCAAAACTTTCGCTCGCTCGGATGCGGTGAGCGCTTGGCCGTTGTCCGGGATGGGTCTTGGTTTCCGGGGACCTTGAACGGGTGGTTGCTGGTGACGGTAGTGGGTGGCGCGGGATCGCCCGATCAGGATGCAGGATCGCCTGGTGGGGATTTCGGCGGCTCGCAGGTCGGCGAATGTGCTGTTCAGTGCGTCTTCGGTAAGGGCGGTGTGTCCGTGCTCTCGGAGATGGATTCCAAGAGCACGTGAAGTTTTCCCATGATCTCGAGCGCGGCCTCCGTCTGCGTCAATTGCTTTGCCAGACGAGCGTTCTCGCGTGTCAGTCGGGCCATTTCCTTACGTGTCGCGGCGTCGGTGTCGGGATGGGCGACCGCTTTCGGTCGAGACTTCCCGGCCGCTGCGGTTCTGGCTTGGGCCCATTCTCGGAGTTGAGATTGGTACAAACCTTCGCGGCGCAGGACTGCAGATTTCTCTCCGTGTGGGGCGTTGTTGTATTCGTCGAGGATGCGGTTGCGGTATTCAGTGGTGAAGGTTCTGCGGGTCGGTTTCGGGGCAGGATCCGCCGGCGAATCTGACGGTGTTTCGGGGTTCGGGCTGCTCATCGGTGGTGCTCGTTTCATGCCCTCAGTGAGTGATCTCGGTTGCCTCCGAGTGTCTCACTAAATCCTGACAGAGAGGG
>NZ_LVCT01000696.1:0-1539 GCF_001647205.1 Rhodococcus sp. EPR-134 | reverse complement strand
GTTGGCTGCTCGTTTGGGTTCTCATGTCGGTGGCGGTTCACGTGCGGCGTTGACTGCGCAGGTGCGTCCGGTTCGGGTTCCGTTGTCGTTGGCGCAGCAACGCATGTGGTTCCTCAACCGATTCGACACCGATTCTGCTGTCAACAATGTCCCTGTTGCCGTTCGGCTCACGGGTGCGCTCGATCTGGCGGCCCTGAATTCGGCAGTTCACGACGTTATCGGCCGTCACGAGGTTCTGCGCACGGTCTACCCCGAGGTCGACGGCGTCGGCTACCAGAAGATCTGCTCGGTAGAAGATGTCTCGATCGATCTCGGCGCAGAACGCGTCACAGACGACCGAATCCAGGCGGAGCTGTATTCGTTCTTCGCCCAGGGTTTCGATGTCACTGTCGAGGTTCCGTTGCGCGCCAAGATTTTTCAGGTCGCCGATGACGACTTCGTGTTGTCGTTCGTGATGCATCACATCTCGACCGACGGCTTCTCGATGGGCCCGCTGACCCGCGACGTCATGACCGCCTACTACGCCCGAACCAACGGCCAGGCTCCGACCTGGACGCCGTTGCCGGTGCAGTACGCCGACTATTCGTTGTGGCAGCGTGAGGTTCTCGGGTCCGAGGACGATCCGCAGTCCATGATCGCGAAGCAGATTGCGTTCTGGTCGGATGCGTTGGCTGATCTTCCGGAGCAGTTGGATCTGCCTGGTGATCGTCCGCGTCCCGAGATTGCTTCAGGGCGCGGCGCCAATCACAGTTTCACCATCGAACCGCAGCTGTGGTCTGAGCTGGACGAACTGGCCAAGGCAACGAACGCAACTCCGTTCATGGTTGTTCACTCGGCTCTGGCGGTGCTGTTGGCACGACTGTCCGCGACGACCGACATTGCGATCGGTGCCCCGATCGCGGGTCGTGGTGAAGCCGAGCTCGATGACGTGATCGGTATGTTCGTCAATACCTTGGTGCTGCGTACCGAGGTTGATCCGTCGATGTCGTTTGCCGAGTTGTTGGCGTCGGCGCGTGAGGTGGATTTGCAGGCGTTCGCGCATGCGGATGTTCCGTTCGAGCGTGTGGTGGAGGTTCTCGATCCGGTTCGTTCGCAGGCTCGTCATCCGTTGTTCCAGGTGGCGTTGACGTTCCAGAACCTTGGACAGAGTGCTCTCGAACTGCCCGGACTCACCGCCGCTGCTGTGGAATTCGACGCAGCACTGGCCAAGTTCGATCTGCAATTCACACTTGAAGACGCCGCTGACGCCGGTATGTCCGGCACCCTGACCTACGCGACGGATCTGTTCGACGCGTCGACAGCGGCCGAGTTCGCTGATCGGTTCGTGTCCGTCCTCCGTGGCGTTGTCGCGAATCCGGCCGCTGCCGTTGGCGACGTGGATGTTATGACCGCCGGTGAGTTGGATCGCGTTCTGTCATGGAGCGACACGGGTGTCGACAGTGGTGTGGATTCGACGTTGTCGGCGTGGTTCGATGATGCTGCTGCGCGGTTTGGTGATCGGGTTGCGGTGCGGTTCGGTGGCGAGTCGTTGTCGTATGG
>NZ_LVCT01000694.1:0-1860 GCF_001647205.1 Rhodococcus sp. EPR-134 | reverse complement strand
TGGTGTGGATTCGACGTTGTCGGCGTGGTTCGATGATGCTGCTGCGCGGTTTGGTGATCGGGTTGCGGTGCGGTTCGGTGGCGAGTCGTTGTCGTATGGTGAGTTGTCGGTGCGGGCTAATCGTTTGGCGCGCAGGTTGATTGCTCAGGGTTGTGGTCCGGAGTCGTTGGTGGCGGTGGCGTTGCCGCGGTCGGCGGATCTTGTGGTGGCGTTGTTGGCGGTGGTGAAGTCCGGTGCGGGGTATTTGCCGGTGGATCCGTCGTATCCGGCTGATCGTGTCGAGTTCATGTTGGCTGATGCTGCTCCGGTGGCTGCGATTTCGTGGTCCGGGCGTGAGTTGGTGTTGCCCGCTGGTTTGCCTGTGGTTGATATCGACGCGGTGGATGTGTCGGAGTTCGATGGTTCGGTGGTTTCGGATGCGGATCGTGTTGCGCCGTTGCGGTCGTCGAATGTTGCGTATGTGATTTACACGTCGGGTTCGACGGGTCGCCCGAAGGGTGTGCAGGTTCCGCACACGACGGTGGCGAAGTTGTTTGCGAATACCGAGGGTGTGTACGGGTTCGACGAATCCGATGTGTGGACGATGTTCCACAGTTATGCGTTCGACTTCTCGGTGTGGGAGTTGTGGGGTCCGCTGTTGTACGGCGGCACGTTGGTGGTTGTGGATTATGTGACGTCGCGGTCGCCGGAGCAGTTCTTGGAGTTGCTTGCTGCTGAGCGGGTGACGGTGCTCAATCAGACGCCGTCGGCGTTCTATCAGTTGGCCGAGGCTGATCGGTTGGCGTCGGAATCCGGTCGGGCCGCTGAGTTGTCGTTGCGGTGGGTTGTTTTCGGCGGCGAGGCGCTCGAGCTGCGTCGCTTGTCGGATTGGTACGGCCGCCGCGGTGACTTCGCGCCGACGTTGGTGAACATGTACGGCATCACGGAGACGACGGTGCATGTGAGCCATCGTGTGTTGGATGCTGCGTTGGCGGCGGGTGCGTCGGCGAGTGTTGTGGGTCAGGCTATTTCGGGTCTGCAGGTGTTCGTGCTCGATACGCGTTTGGCTCCGGTGCCTGTTGGTGTCGCGGGTGAGATGTATGTCTCTGGTGTTCAGTTGGCTCGGGGTTATCTGGGCCAGGCGGGGTTGACGTCGACGCGGTTTGTGGCGAATCCGTTCAATGCCGGCGAGGTGTTGTACCGCACGGGTGACGTCGCGTCGTGGAACAGCGCTGGTGATTTGGAGTATCTGGGTCGCGCGGATGATCAGGTGAAGATCCGTGGTTTCCGGATCGAGATCGGTGAGATCGAGTCTGCGGTGTTGGCGGATGTGTCGGTGGCGCAGACGGCGGTGGTTGTCCGTGAGGATTCTCCGGGTGATCAGCGGTTGGTGGCGTATGTGGTTCCGGCTGCGGGTGTGAGCGTTTCGGTCGACGATGTCCGCACCGGTGTGGGTTCGTTGTTGCCGGAGTACATGGTGCCGTCGGCGTTTGTGGTGTTGGATTCGATTCCGTTGACGGTGAACGGGAAGTTGGATCGTCGGGCGTTGCCGGTTCCGTCGTTGCAGGTTGCGGTGTTCCGTGCTCCAACGTCGGTGGTGGAAGAGGTTGTTGCGCAGACGTTTGCGGATGTTCTGGGCGTCGAGCGTGTTGGTTTGGATGATGATTTCTTCGCGCTCGGTGGTAATTCGCTGATTGCGACGCAGGTGACGTCTCGGTTGGGTCAGGCGTTGGATGCTTCGGTGTCGGTGCGGGAGTTGTTCGAGGCGTCGACGGTGGAGGCGTTGGCTGCTCGTTTGGGTTCTCATGTCGGTGGCGGTTCACGTGCGGCGTTGACTGCGCAGGTGCGTCCGGTTCGGGTTCCGTTGTCGTTGGCGCAGCA
>NZ_LVCT01000693.1:0-1903 GCF_001647205.1 Rhodococcus sp. EPR-134 | reverse complement strand
ATGTTCACTACAATTACCACCGACCGCATTCAACACGCGGAGGACGACCGCCCGCCGCTTACCGCCGGCATCGCGTAACTAACGTCCGTGCCTCGTACAACTAGATGGCGGTCTGAAACCGTCAGGCCACTTCGTTTCACTGTCGTATTTGATCGACTCAAGGTTGGTCTCCTCCACCGACGCTTTTGTAAGATCCGCACCGGACAAGTCCGCGCGTCGCAGATTCGCACCATTGAGGTTGGATCGACTCAAGTCGACGTCGAACAAGTCAGCGTCTACGAACACCGAATCCTTCAGATCCATCCCGTCGAAATAGGCGCTCGTAATGTCGACGCCGCGCAGATCAAGTCTCAGCCCAATGTCAGCCCACAGGCCCCCGGCTTCTTCGCCATTCTTCTCGAACTGCAGATGTATCCGGAACTGGCTGATTATTGCCTCGTTCACTATTCGCTGAGCTTTTACTCGTGCGCGCGACTCATCGTTCGGACCAGTGACATCCGGGACTTTGCGATTATTTTGACGGAGGTAGGCACACAGGGTGTCTGTGATCGTCTCGCACTCAGCTCGCACGATGTTCTCCCGAGCGGTGACATTCTTCTTGCGTCGAAGCCGGAGCCAGTCGTCAGCCAAACCGACGAAGGCGTAAACCCCTGCTACCCGAATCGCGAAGTGCGACTCATCAGCGAGCTGCTTCGCAGCCCCCTCGAATCGACTCCACAGATCTTTCTCGGCATCTTCGAGCCGAGTTCTGTCAGCATTTGCGGTCTGAGCCATCGCCAATCGCGCGGCACCAGCCGATGCAATCGACGCCGCCACAATCGCGCCCAACGGGGCCAATACTGCGCTGTACCGCACTACCAGCCATTCCTTCGAGATCCCCACGACAACCAGCGCGAGCAAAGCGACGGCAGAAACCGCAGCGGAACCCGCCGAGACCCGAAACCACAGGTGTCGACGGCACGTGAAAACTGATCAAGTACGGCACTTCAATATTGGGCTCTTCGCGCTTGAGCGGGGTGCCCGGTAGTTGATGGGGCTCGTGGCCCCGACATGCTGTTGGTTCCTCACAACGCGACAACAGCGAGGCCACGAGCATGAACGAGGGTACGTCAGTGCTGCTCGGGCTGGAGGACGAGTTCACCGTCCTGCAGCTCGAACGAATCGATGCCGACACGGTGCGTGTCGTCATCGAGGTCATCGACCCGGAGGGCGCCTGCCCCGAGTGCGGGGTGCTCACCTCAAGGATCAAGGAGCGGCCACTGGTTCGAGTCAAGGACTTGCCTGCCTCCGGCCAAAGAACCGATCTGTGGTGGCTCAAACGGCGCTTGGTGTGCCGCGAACCGGCCTGTGGGACAGCGACATTCACGCAGCAGTCCCGCGCTGTGCCGGCACGGTCGCGGCTCACGACCCGTCTACGAGAGAAGATCGGTTCGGCGATCGCGTCGGGCAACCGCGCCGTCAGCGAGGTCGCTAGCGAGTACCAGGTGGCGTGGTCGACCGCGCACCGGGCGCTCATCGCACTGGCCAACCAGTGGCTGCCCGAGCCGGAACCCACCCGCGTGCTCGGCATCGACGAGACCCGCGCCCGGTCGGTGCGCTGGGTGCTCGAAGAGGCCGGCTGGACACGGTCGAACCCGTGGATGACCTCGTTCGTCAACGCCGACCCCACCCTGCCCGGGCACCTTCTCGGGCTGACCCCGGGACGCTCCGGGGCGTGCGTGATCGACTGGCTCGCGCTGCAGACACCCGCGTTCCGGGCCGGCATCGACCTGGTCGTGATCGACCCGTCCGCGCCGTACGCGGGCGGGATCCGCACCGCCCTGCCGGACGCGCGGATCGCAGTCGACAAGTGGCATCTCGTCGCCCTCGCCAACCTCATGGTCACCCAGGTCCGTCAACGGAT
>NZ_LVCT01000692.1:0-2551 GCF_001647205.1 Rhodococcus sp. EPR-134 | reverse complement strand
TCTTTCCCTGCGGATCGAGCACAGCGCGCCGGATGTAGTTCACCACCGTCGGATGCGTCGCGAGCATGTGCCGCACCGCCTCGTCTCGAGCGGCGGCGACCTGCGCTGGGGCGCCCTCGTCCGGCACAGAGGCGATCGCCAGAGCGTAATAGTCGACGACCAGTTGCTCGACGGCGACGCGTAGCCCGTCCTTGGTCTTGAAGTGGTGCTGCACCAATCCCACGGCGACCCCGGCGGCGGCGGCGACGGCGCGCATCGAGACGCGATCCTCGCCGCGCTCGGCGTAGAGGTCGAGCGCGGCGTTGCGAATGCGGGCCTTCGCGGTGAGGTCCTCGTCACTGGCGCGGGGGTCGGTCACAGAAATTGCCTCCTATCAGAGAAAAAAGCATACACCCTTGACATTAGACAGTACATGCGCATTAATGGCTATACATCAGTATAGTCAAAAAGGGGTTGATGATGTCGCAGTCGAGTTCGCTGCAGGGCGTGCAGGTGGTGTCGCTCGCGATCAATCTGCCGGGCCCGCTCGCCGCCGCGCGGCTACGGGCGCTGGGCGCCACCGTCACCAAGATCGAACCGCCGGCCGGCGACCCGCTGCGGGCCGTGGCGCCGACGTGGTACGACGAGCTCACTGTGGGCCAGCGGGTCGTGACCCTCGACCTCAAGGACCCCGCTGATCGGGCGGTGGCGGCGCGCGAGCTGTCGCGTGCCGACCTGATGCTCACCGCCATGCGCCCCTCGGCGCTGGTCAAGCTCGGCCTGGACGAGTTGACCGCGGCGAATCCGCACCTGTCGCATATCGAGATCGTCGGGCACGACGGGATCGCGGCGGAGCAGCCCGGCCATGACCTGACGTACCAGGCCCTGCACGGCACTCTCCAGCCGCCGACGATGCCGACCGTCCCGGTGGCCGACCTGCTCGGCGCCGAGCGCGCCGTGTCCGCGGCCCTGCTCGCCCTGCGCGTGGCCGCGGAGTCCGGCGTGGGACACCGCGAGCGGGTCGTCCTCGAACAGGCGGCCGCCGACGCCGGCGCCGCAGTTCGGCACGGTCTGATGGGAGCGGGCGCGCCGCTCGGCGGGGCGCATCCCGGTTACCGGATCTACTCCAGCTCCGACGGCCACGTCGCGCTGGCCGCGCTCGAGCCGCACTTCTGGGAGCGCGCCCGCGCCGGTCTCGGTGTCGAGGGCACCCAGGAGGAGCTCGAGCAGACGTTTCTTTCCAAGCCGACGCGCGAATGGGAGGAGGTCGCGAAGCGCCTCGACATTCCCCTGATCGGAATCCGCGATTCGGCACCCCGTAATTCAGCACAAGGAGCTTTGTCATGAGTGTTCGCGAGGCCGTTATCGTCGGCGCGGTCCGGACCCCGGTCGGCCGTCGCGGAGGGATCCTCAGCGCATGGCATCCGGTGGACCTGCTCGGGCAGACGCTGCGGGAGCTTGTGGCCCGCGCCGGCGTCGACCCCGCCGCGATCGAGGACGTCATCACCGGCTGCGTCATCCAGCACGATGTCCAGTCGGGCAATCTCGGCCGCCACGCGGTGCTCGCCGCCGGGCTGCCCGAGTCGGTCCCCGCGGTGACGATCGACCGCCAGTGCGGTTCAGGGCAGCAGGCGGTCAGCTTCGCCGCCCAGGCGGTGATGGCGGGTTCCCACGACCTGGTGATCGCCTGCGGCGTCGAGTCGATGTCACGGGTGCCGATGCCTCCGGCGTTCCTGCCCGGCGCGCCGCTCGGCCCGCAGTACAGCCCGCGCGAACTCGACCGCTACGACGGTGGGCTGATGGCGCAGGGCCCGTCGTCGGAGCTGATGAACGAGAGGTTCGACCTGAGCCGAGCGGCGTTGGACGCGTTCAGCGCTCGCAGCCACGAGCGGGCGCACGCCGCGACGCGGGCCGGGAAGTTCCGCGACCAGATGGTGCCGATCACCGCCGACCCCGACGACCCGACCGGTCCGGTCATCGACTCGGACGAGGGCATCCGCGAGCACATCGACCCCGCCAAGATGGCGAGCCTGAAAGCCGTGTTCGGCGCCGACGGGCGGACCACGGCGGCCAACTCCTCGCAGATCAGCGACGGCGCGGCCGCGCTGCTGATCGCCGACCGCGAGTACGCCGAGCGCAACGGCCTCATCCCACGCGCCCGGTTCCGCGCGCTGTCGGTCGCCGCCGCCGACCCGATCATCCAGTTCACCGCGATCCTCGACGCCGCCCACAAGGCGCTCGGCCGAAGCGGGTTGGCCGTCGAGGAGATCGACCTGTTCGAGGTCAACGAGGCCTTCGCCGGTGTGCCGCTGATCTTCCAACGGGAATTCGGCGTCCCGGACGACAAGCTGAACGTCAACGGCGGCTCCGTCGCCCTCGGCCACCCGCTGGGCTCGACCGGAGCCCGGATGCTCACCGACCTGCTCTGCGAACTCGAACGCTCCGGCAAGAGGTTCGGCTTGCAGACCGTCTGCGAGGCCACCGGCACCGCGAACGCCACCATCATCGAACGCATCTGAGGACGTCATGAGCCACGAGATCGTGAGGGGCCTGCCCTCCACCCACGGCGACC
>NZ_LVCT01000691.1:0-2554 GCF_001647205.1 Rhodococcus sp. EPR-134 | reverse complement strand
TTTCGGGGTTCGGGCTGCTCATCGGTGGTGCTCGTTTCATGCCCTCAGTGAGTGATCTCGGTTGCCTCCGAGTGTCTCACTAAATCCTGACAGAGAGGGCTTCTTCTCCAGCATCCGGAGAAGGAGATCTACGGGTATCGGGTCATGGACGCGCTGGAGTATTCGAGTGGAAAGACTTATCGCATTCTCGCCCGGCTGACGGGAGCTAATTGGTTGATCCGCCACGATCCAGGAGTGGATGGCGTGTCAGGGAAGCCTCGCGTGACGTACTCGATCGCTCCATCGGCGCGTACCACCATCAAGGCAGCGTTGGCGGACGCCCGCGAGCGTGAACGGCGTGGGAGCAGGTTCCGAGCGCACGGACCGCGGCTGCCACCTTCGATCGAGTAAAAGACGTTCAGGTGGCCGGCACTTCGGTGATGGCGTCGGCGGTCACGAGCATGTCGATTTCGACGAGGTTGGTTCCGCCGGCATCGGTAACGCGCACGGTTACCCCGGCCAACCATTGTCCGTCGTGCATTTTGACCCAAAACTGTTGAGCTGCATCAAGATACCCGGACATGTAGAGCGCGGACGTTTTCACCCGCATGCTCACATGATCGGCGCGCGAGGCTCCCCCACGTCCGAGCGGGAGCGCGCGGCCGATGTCTTGTGCACTACTGGACAGTGACCAGTAGCACGAAGACCACATCATCGGACACAGGTCGAGACAAACGAAAGATACGAGGCCACCGCACGGAGGATCCGCCGCCGACGTGAATCGGGGCTGAACTATGTACGAAAGCCGCGGTCTTCGTCGCGCGCGAGTTCCGGTTCGAAGGGGGTGAACCAATCCTCGGGATCGAGGTTGACCCCATCTGATATCGGTTCTGCCCAGAATAGTGTCAGCACGTCATGGTCCTGGAACAGGTAATCGAGCGGGCCGTCCCAATCATCGTCATTCTTGTGCGCGGGCAGATGTGTGAGTTCTTCGACGAACCGGTCCGAGATCATGGCGGTACGGGCGCGGCCGATGATCAGACGCAGCGCCATTTCCTCGCCGGTACAGCGAGGTTCGGGATCGAGGCCCGCAGCGGCGTCGGCGGAAAGATCATCGAATGAGCGAGCCATGGTGCGTCGCCATGTCGCATCCTGAGTCCAGGTGCATTCCGGAAGGTCCGCCAACACCGCACACCCGGAACCTGGTTGAACGGGGCGATTACCGAGCAGGTGTGCGTCAGCAAACACCGCATCCGCCAACTCTGTCGCCACCCGAGCCACGACAACGCACTGGCGCGGAGTCAACGTCTGCGCATCCGGATCAAAAGTTTCGTCGAAATCTGGGTCGTCGTCATCGTCGAGGTCCGGGACCAGATACATGCCCCGAAGAGTAGACCGCAACCGGTTGATCCGTCTCGTCCAACGACCACCCCTTTGACTCTTGGGATCACAGTCCTCTGTGCTCGGCAACGCGCTGTGAAGCTTCTTGTCGATAGTGCTGGTCACAGGGTCGGGAAACGATCGGTGAGCTGCTTGACCAGTCGATGCACCCCGTGCAGTTCTTTTCGCAGCATGATTGCATCGGTACGAGCTACCGACGTCGTCGTCAGATTTCCGTTCACACGGGAATTTCGTTCGAGACGCACGGCTGCCTCGATGCGCGCGGAGAGGTCGTCGATCTCCGCATTCAACAGCGCCAGAAACACTCTCGCCTGTGCAATGTCGGAGTCTTTGTCTGCGGTCGGCACGCTCGTTACGAGGTGACCAGCGACGAGAGTTTCTCTTTCGCCATGCGCTCTACGAGCAGAGGAACGAAATCCCGTATCCGGTGCCCGGCAAAGTGAGCATGGGCGGACTCCACCGCCCCCGCTACAGCTTCTGCCGACACCGAGGGAAATTTCGCGGTCAACCGAGTGAGCGTCTGACCGATCAGGCGGTCTTCCTCGTCGTTCGTCATCTGTCAATGATGCGCCCAAAGCTCCGTCAGCTCCACAGGAGAGGACAGTGCCGATCCGTTCCGCCAAGGAACCATTCTCCAGCCATGAGCCGGGGAGAGAACTTACTTGCTGGTGCGTCGAAGCGGTGGTCAGTCCAGGGCGGCGCACGCGATGCACCACGCTCTGCCGTCAACACCAATCGTTCGATGTTCCGGCGCAATACTGGCGGCCAGAATGCACTCCGTGTTGTCGTGGTAGACACCGAGCGTGCTGGCCTCTGTCGAATGAAACGCTGACACCTTCATCGCTACCTTGCTTCCCTGACCGTCCGGCAGGTGGAGGTCTCGCAGGTAAGCGTGTCACCACCCTCGGAATCTCTCCATTCGAATGCCACCAGTCTCGAAAGGCGCCACTGTCGTTTCTGCTCGTCTTGACCGGGCGCTGGTGCAAATGTCCGTGTGAGGACGTTTGCCGACAATGGTGGGGACCCGCCGAAAGTATGAACTTTGACGAATCGGCACCCCAGTGACCTGGCATTAAGAGCGTGTCTCATGTGGGTGAAGTGACGTGTGGGACATAATACGGTTCGTGGTGGATGATTTGTCTTTGCGTTTGGTGCCGGATGCCTTGTGGGAGAT
>NZ_LVCT01000690.1:0-2772 GCF_001647205.1 Rhodococcus sp. EPR-134 | reverse complement strand
TTTCGGGGTTCGGGCTGCTCATCGGTGGTGCTCGTTTCATGCCCTCAGTGAGTGATCTCGGTTGCCTCCGAGTGTCTCACTAAATCCTGACAGAGAGGGGGCCGATCATGTTGCGTGCAACGACGACAGTGATCTCGCGAGGGTCACTGAATCGTCGCGCATTGAAATACTTGAACAATGTCCGGTCGAATACCTCGACGCCTATCGCCGAAGACACGTCGGCCACGCGCATTCCTTCGACGGCACCCAGTCCGTGTAACGAGGCAGTAGGCGAACCCTCACCAGCGGTACGCATCTCGAAAATCAGGGGGAAGACCCCGATACCCGCTTCGAAAGTCTCCGAGATCCACTCGTTGACAACGGCTACGACACCAGCTCTATCAACTGGGCCGAAGGACTCCTGCGCGTGACAGCAGTACGTGCTTGCCAGCGGATCGACCTTCACTTCATCCCTCCACGATCACGTGTGCCCGAAATTCAATCCTCACCGACCAATTTCCCTTCGTTCGCGGCAAAACAACCGTGCGCCGGTTTCAGCGAGTTTGCAGAACCTCCGAGGGAACCCGCGGCCGGATCGAAATCTCCGCCTTCCGCCAGTGCGCTCCGCCACATTCGAAATTGCCCAACGAGGCCAGTCCACCCATCACCCTGTTGCAACCTGCTGGTTAACACTACGCGCGCACAGGCTCGCCTCCATCTGATGCAGCAACATCGCTCCCGGCGATCGAAGCACGACATGAGACCAGTTGATAAACCGTGGAAATAGGGCTTAAATAGCGTAAACCAAACCATTTGACTGTTTGAAGCGCAGTTTACCAACTGGAGGTTCGTCATCAGCACCCAGATCGACCAGATGCACGACAAACCTGGTGACGTCTCCGCGACTTTCGAGTTATCCAATCGTGGTCCCGTCGAATCGCTGAACATCACGATTCTCGGCATCAACTACGCGCCGGAAACCACGGGGATAGCCCCGTACATGACGGACCTTGCCGAGTCCCTCGGCGAGCGCGGGCACAAGGTGCACGTCGTCACCGGGTACCCGCACTATCCGGCGTGGGAAATCGACGCTTCCTACCAGGGACGGTCGATCGACGAGGTCGTGAACGGCGTTCACGTTCACCGACGCCGCCACTTCGTGCCCAGCCCACCGAATGCCTTGGGACGAATCAAGATGGAGCTGAGTTTCGGCGCACGTGCCGCCAGTTCCGGATGGAACACACCTGACGTAATCGTGTGCACCAGTCCGGCATTGCTGGCCACTGCGATGGTCCTCGGACGTGCTCGGCTGACACCCAAACGTCCGGCCATCGGGGTCTGGGTACACGACTTGTACGGTCAAGGCGTCGTGGAGACCGGTGCGATGACAGGCCGCAGTGCCCGCGCAACGTCCAGGCTCGAGGCGGCTGTCGTGAAGTCCGCCGACGGAATCGCCGTCGTCCATGACCGTTTCGTCGACCATGTCGTCAACGAACTTCACGTCCCACGCGAACGAGTCACAGTGGTTCGGAACTGGACGCACGTGACGCCGATCGATGTGGACGATCTCACCGCCGCACGCACCAAATTCGGTTGGTCGCCTGACGAAACCATTGTTCTGCACACCGGAAACATGGGCCTGAAACAAGGTCTGGAAAATGTCGTCGAGGCCGCTCGACTCGCCGACGAGCAGAGTCTGCCAATCCGATTCGTTCTGGTCGGTGACGGCAATCAGCGACCGAACCTCGAAGCCGCGGCAGTCGGAGTCGATCGAATCGACTTCGTCCGCCCACTCGACGACCAGGATTTCCGCACTGCCATGGCCGCCGCCGACGTTTTACTGGTCAACGAGGCACCCGGGATCGTCGGGATGGCAGTGCCGAGCAAGCTGACGTCGTATTTCAGCAGCGGTACCCCGATTGTCGCCGCAACCGATGTGGCATCTACGACTGCCGACGAGATCCGTGCCTCCGGTGCTGGGGTCGTCACTCAGAACGGTGATCCCGCAGGCCTGCTCTCTGCAGCCCTACAACTCGCGGGCGACGCGGAGACTTCCGCCAGACTTGGTGCCGCCGGGGTCCATTACTGCGCCACCTCGGTTGGCAAAACCGCGTCCATCGACAAATGCGAAAAGTGGATCCGCGAGCTGGTGGCCGGCCGCAGTTAGTACGCGAGCCGCTCGGAACAAAACCTCACACATCTCGACTCGGATCTGAAGACGACGAACATAGACAAGGCAGCTGACGCTCGATGACCAAACGCACACTCATCACAGGGATCACCGGACAGGACGGTTCCTACCTGGCAGAACTGTTGTTGGCCAAAGGTTACGAAGTTCACGGATTGATCAGACGCGCATCAACTTTCAACACGTCACGCATCGATCACCTCTATCAGGACCCTCACGAACTGGGCGCACGGCTGTTCTTGCACTACGGTGACCTGTCCGACGGCGCACGACTCGTCACGCTCCTGTCGAAGATCGCACCAGACGAGGTATACAACCTCGCTGCGCAGTCGCACGTGCGGGTCAGCTTCGACGAGCCCGAACACACAGGCAACACAACCGGAATCGGGTCTATTCGTTTGCTCGAAGCAGTCCGCATGACGGGATTGCAGTGCCGCTTCTACCAAGCTTCGAGTTCAGAAATGTTCGGAGCCAGTCCGCCTCCACAGAACGAGGACACCCCGTTCGGGACTGTCTGAATAACGGTGGATCCGGTCCTTGATTCAACACGCCGAGCTGAGCTTGGCGGGAAGGATCGACGATGACCGAAACACTTGATCCCATGG
>NZ_LVCT01000689.1:0-6902 GCF_001647205.1 Rhodococcus sp. EPR-134 | reverse complement strand
TCTCGGTGCAGCGCTCGGCCGTTCACGCTCGGCACTGCCTGAACACTGGCTTGCCGTCCAGGACAGAATTCTGATCGCCTGCCGCGCAGCCGGCGTCGCAGCCATCGACGGGCCCTTTCTCGGCATCACCGACGACGACGCTTTCCGCCGCGCCGCGCACTGGACCAGCGCTCTCGGGTTCGACGGCAAATGGGTCATCCACCCGGCGCAGATCGACTCGGCCACTACCGCATTCACTCCTTCGGACGACGCCGTCAATGACGCCCGACGGGTACTGACCGCACTCGAAGAAGCCGAAACCCTGGGTTCGGGTGCCGCCCAACTCGACGGCCAGATGCTCGACGAAGCTGTGGCCGTGGCAGCGCGTCGTACGCTTGCCCGAGCCGAAGGAGTCACCGTATGAGCGAGCACTACGTGGGAGGCCCGTACTTCGACGAGCTCACCCATGGTCAGATCTTCGACGAAGCCCCCGCGGTGACGTTGACCAGTGGACTCGCCGCCTCCCATCAGGCGATCCTCGGTGACCGCATGCGCCTGCCTCTCGACGCACACTTGTCGTCGAGCGTCACGGGTTCCGGTGCACCAGTGGCAAATCCAGGACTGGTCACCGACATCGCCATCGGCCAGTCAACCGTGGTCACACACCACGTCAAGGCGAACCTCTTCTACCGTGGACTGCGATTCCACCGTTTCCCGGTACTCGGCGACACCCTGTACACGCGCACCGAGGTTGTCGGTCTACGCGAGAACTCGGCCAAGCCGGGACGCGGCGCCACCGGACTTGCCGCGCTACGGATGACGTCTGCTGATCAGAACGGCAACACGGTCCTCGACTTCTACCGCTGCGCCATGCTCCCCCTGAGCCCCGACCCGATCGAGGCGAGAACTCGCCACGCCGACGACCTCGGGGCGATCGGTCCGTCCGAACCGGCTCCGTACGTATCACCTGACGGTTGGGACCTCGACACGTATCGAGAGCGGGTACCCGGCAGGCACTTCGATTCCGATTTGGTGGGCTCCGTCTTCCACAGCAGCGGCGACGTCGTCTCCAGCGCACCCGAACTTGCCCGGCTGAGCTTGAACATCGCAGCGACGCACCACGACGATCGCGTCGGCGCCCACGGTCGCCTCGTCTACGGCGGCCACACCATCGGGATCGCACTCGCCCAGGCGACTCGCGCTCTGCCCAACGTGGTGACGGTTCTCGGGTGGCACTCGTGCGATCACACCGGACCCGTTCACGAGGGCGATACCCTCACGAGCGAACTGCACGTCGAAAACTCGTCGCCCCTCGAACACGGAACCGCAGTGCAACTGCGTTCGCTCGTGTTCTCCCACAATGCTTCTGCAACACAAACTCCGGTTCTCGACTGGCGTTTCACCGTGTTGATGGCATGAGCACACACTCTTCTATCACGGAGGACCACACATGACTCAGAGCCCAGGCCCGCTGTCCGGGCTTCGCATCGTCGAGGTCTCGAGCTTTGTCGCCGCGCCGCTGTGCGGACTGACGCTCTCCCAACTCGGCGCCGAGGTGATCCGGATCGACCCGATCGGAGGTGCCTCCGATTACAATCGCTGGCCCGTCACAGACAAGGGCGAGAGCATCTACTGGACCGGACTCAACAAAGGCAAACGGTCACTGTCAGTGGACATGCGCGCCGAACGCGGCCAAGAACTGATTCGCCGACTGGTCACGGCGCCGGGACCTGGCGGCGGAATCCTGGTCACCAACGCCGGCGGCCGTAAGTGGATGAGCCACGACTCCCTGGCCCAGTTGCGTAGCGACGTCATCACCCTCGAGATCCTCGGACGCCGCGACGGCAGCCCCGGAGTCGACTACACGGTCAACGCCGCCTTGGGATTTCCACAGATCACCGGCCCCGCCGACTACGCCGGAGTTGTCAACCACGCACTGCCCGCCTGGGACGTCGCATGCGGGCTCTACGCCGCCCTGTCGATCACTGCCGCAGTGCGCCAACGTGACTCGACCGGACATGGATCTCGGATCACGCTCCCACTCGAAGACGTCGCATTGGCCACCGCGGGAACCCTCGGTTACCTCACCGAGGTACAAGTGAACGGTCGCAGTCGCGAGTCCGGCGGAAACGCCGTCTACGGCACGTACGGAATCGATTTCGTCTCCAGCGACAACGAACGGTTCATGATCGTTGCACTCACTACCCGCCATTTCCGCGACCTTGCGTCGGTCACCGGCACCACGGCGGCTGTCGACGCTGTCGAAGCTGCGCTCGGAGCCGACTTCTCCACCGAAGCGGATCGCTACCGTCATCGAGAGGTACTCACTGCTCTGTTCTCACATTGGTTCCGGGAACACAGCGGCGCCGAGATCGCTGCAGCGCTGGACACATCGTCGGTTCTGTTCGAGAGGTACCGCAGTTTCGAGGAAGTGGTGAAATCTGGCGAACTGGAGAACAACCCGATGTTCTCCGCACTCGATCAACCTCGAATCGGAAGCTACCTGGCTGCCGCCAATCCTGCCTCGTTCGACGGCGCACACCTGGGTACCGGACCCGCCTCCGAGGTCGGCGGCGATTCGATCGCGGTGCTCGCCGACATCCTCGGAACCAACGCCGATCACGCCTCGACGCTGATCGCGGACGGCGTGGTCGGGGTTCCGGCGAACTGACCTACCCGGAAGATGTTTTCGGCCTCGGAACACTTGTTCCGAGGCCGACAACATGTCGAGAGTGCGTCAGAGACCAAGATCCTTCGCGATGATGGTCTTCATGACTTCACTTGTGCCACCGTAGATTCGTGTGACACGCGTGTCTGCGTAAAGACGCGCGATGGGATACTCGGTGATGTAGCCGTACCCGCCGTGCAATTGGAGGCACTTGTCGATCACTCGACCTGCCGCCTCGGTGCAGAACAGTTTCGCCTTCGCTGCGTCGGGAATCGTCAGAGTGCCGCGGTCATGACATTCGAGTGCGTTGTCGGACACCAGCTGGATGGCATCAACCTCGGTAGCGCATTCGGCCAGAACGAATTTGGTGTTCTGGAAGGCCGCGACCGGCTTGCCGAACACCTTGCGGTCCTTGACGTAGTCGATGGCAAAGCGAAGCGCTGCACTGGCAGTGGCGGCCGCTCCGAACGCGATGGTCAACCGCTCCTGAGCCAGGTTGTGGGTCAGATAGCTGAAGCCGTCGCCCTCTTCTCCGAGTCGGTCCTCGACGGGCACCTTGACGTCGACAAACGAAAGCTCCGCAGTGTCGGAGGTCTTGAGCCCGATCTTGTTGATCTTGCGCCCCACCGAGTATCCGGGCGACGACGTATCGATCACCAGAATCGACAACCCCGTGCGCCGGTTCTCCGCTGTGCTGGGCGCGGTACGGCACACCACCAGGACGCGGTCGGCAAGTACTCCACCGGTGATGAACGTCTTGGAACCATTGACCACGTAGTGCGTACCGTCCTCCGACAGCTTGGCCGTGGTCGCGATGTTCGCCAGATCCGATCCTGTTCCCGGTTCGGTCATCGCAATCGCGAACATCAGATCTCCGGAAGCGAAGCCCGGCAACCAGCGGCTCTTCTGTTCTTCGTTCGCGTACTCGAGCAGGTAGGGCAGGATCAGGTTCGTATGCACCGACTGCGAGCCGAATGACGCCCCGGCGGCAGCAACTTCCTCGGCGACGACGACGTTGAACTTGAGCGACTTCTCGCCGCCTCCGCCGTATTCTTCCGGCACCTGAATTCCGAGTACGCCCAGCTCTCCGAGTCGTCGGTAGAAGTCACGGGGCGGGTGACCGTCCTCTTCCCACTTCTCGTGGACCGGGGTTACTTCCTTCGCGATGAAATCGCGAACGGTTGCCCGGAATGCCTCGTGATCCTCGTTGAACACGGTGCGCTGCATGTATGAACGCCAGTCGGTCAAGGGGACAGGGTGATCCTGATCTCACCTTGCCTCAATGTTCCGCATTCGATCCAACACTCATCGGCTATGCGTCCGATAGGGCGTACCAATATGGCCTGACCTGGGATACATAGGCAACCGCTATCGTTCCGATCATCGACGCGACATTGCTCAAAGTGATCCAGAACACGTTGAATGAGTCAGCCGGCAAACACACCACCATCGATCGCTTCGAGGCCGCGCTTCGAGCACGATCGCATCCGCCCACCAGTCTCGAAGGGACGCCACGTGACCCCCATCGCGCCACAGCGTAACGACGTCCAGCCCGAAGCAACAGCAACGCCAGATTCGTCAGCAGTTCCCGTCTTCGGTACCCGCAAGCGTGCGTGGACGATGACCGGGCTCGTCGTTTTCCTCTACATCGTCAACTACGCGGACAAGGCAGTCCTCGGAATCATCGCTCAGCCCCTCGCTCGTGAGCTCGGACTGAAGTCTTCGCAAATCGGCATGGTCGGCTCGCTCTTCTTCCTGATGTTCTGCATCGGTGGATTCCTCGCCGGACCGCTCAACAAGTACCTGACCCTGCGTTGGGCGCTGTTGATCCTGGCCGCAATCTGGTCCGTGGTCATGCTCCCCCTCGTTCTCGGCGCCAGCCTCGCGATGTTGATCGTCTCGCGCATGCTCCTCGGATTTGCCGAAGGCCCCAGTTCTGCGCTGATGCACACCGCGGCGTACTCGTGGCACCCGCCGGCCAAGCGCGGCCTTCCCGGCGCAATGCTCGCCGGATCCGCCTCTGTCGCAAAGATCGCTCTCGCGCCGGTACTGACCTTCATCGCCGTTCATTACGGCTGGCGCGCAGCGGTTCTCTCGCTCTCCGTTCTCGGTCTCGTGTGGATGGGTTGCTGGCTGGCCGGTTGGTCCGAGGGCCCGTACACGAGCAAGGCCGTCAAGGCGACCAAGACTGCAGATACAGAAGCAACCGAGGCAGCCGGGACAGCCACGAAGGCGGTCACCGAGCCCAACGTTCCGTGGCGCAAGATCCTGCTCTCCCGCACCTTCGTCAGCTGCTGCTTCCTCATCGCGACCATCTACGCGCTGACCACCGTCGTTCTCACCTGGTTGCCGTCGTACTTCGAGGTCGGCCTCGGATACAGTGCGATGCAAGCCGGTTCGATGTTCGCGCTGCCCTCGATCGTCGGTCTCGTCCTCATGATCACCTCCGGTTCCGTCACGGACAAGTTGATCGGCCGCGGCTTCACCTCTCGTACGGTTCGCGTCATCGTTCCCTGTGTCGGCGTTCTGATCTGCGGATCGATTCTCCTGTTCCTGCCACAGATCTCCACCCCCATCGTCGCTGTCGCCATGGTCTCGATCGGCTACGGGTTCTCGGCAATCACCTTCCCGCTCATCAACGCTGCGATCTCGGAGCTGTGCCCGCCGCAGCAGACTGCCGGAACGATGGGATTCTTCCTCGCCATCATGTCGATCGGTGGCCTGATTGCTCCTTACGCAACGGGAGTCATCGTGGACAACGCTGCAACCCCGGCCGACGGTTACGCCCAGTCCTTCCAGGCAATCGGCGTCATCGGAGTGATCGCCGCGGTTCTGGTCCTCGTCTTCGCCAATCCCGAGCGCGATCGCAAGCTCATCCGAGGCTGAGTACTCCACGTATAGCCATTCGCTAACAAAGCCATTCACCGAAAGACATTGCCGGGTCGACCCGCTCGTGATCGACTCGAGACACGCCCCGACCGCACAGTCGCAGAACCGGGCACGAACAGCAGGAGAGATACATGCGAGATGCCGTCATCGTCGACGCAGTACGTACACCGATCGGCCGTCGTGGCCGCGCCCTCTCGGAGATCCATCCGGTCGAGTTGTCCGCCCATGTACTGCGTGCGCTCGCTGAACGGACCGGACTCGACGCGGCGACGGTCGACGACGTGATCTGGGGTTGCGTCAGTCAGGTCGGCGAGCAGGCCGGAAGCATCGCCCGCACAGCGGCACTCGCTGCCGGCTGGCCCGACAGCGTTCCCGGCGTCACACTGACCCGGGCCTGCGGATCGAGCCAGCAGGCAGTTTCCTTTGCTGCGGCCACCGTCATCTCCGGTCAGAACGACGTGGTCGTAGCCGGAGGCGTCGAATCGATGTCACGAGTACCGATGGGTACCGCCAGCAAGAACGGTGAGCATTTTCCGGCTTCGGTACTCGAACGCTACGGGGTGGACGGTTTCAGCCAGGGGACCGGCGCCGAGATGATGGCCCGCAAATGGGCACTCACACGAACAGCTCTGGACGAATACTCCCTCCGCTCACACGAATTCGCGGCCCGTGCCACCGATGAAGGGGCATTCACCGGGCAGATCACTCCGATCGCGGGCTTGTCCCAGGACGAAGGCATTCGGCGAGGCGGAAGTGTGGAGTCGCTCGCGAAGTTGCCCCCGGCCTTCGACGCCGACGGTGCCATCCACGCCGGCAACTCTTCTCAGATCTCCGACGGGGCGGGCGCCACACTCGTCACGACCAGCGAGTACGCCCGGGCACGCGGGTGGAAGCCGCTCGTTCGTATTCACACCGCAGTGGTCGCAGCCGACGACCCGGTCATCATGCTCACCGGTCCGATTGCCGCCACCGCAAAGGCATTGGATCGCTCCGGATTGTCCATCGACGACATCGGCGCCTTCGAGATCAACGAGGCATTCGCCCCCGTCCCGCTTGCCTGGCAGGCTGAAACCGGCGCAGCCATCGATCGTGTGAATCCGCTCGGCGGCGCTATCGCGGTCGGCCACCCACTCGGCGGATCAGGTGCGATCTTGATGACTCGCCTGGCACATCACATGCGCGACAACGGAATTCGCTACGGTCTCCAGTCGATGTGCGAGGCCGGCGGCATGGCCAATGCGACCATTCTCGAATTGATCTGACCCGACAACGCTTTCGGGCCGACACGTCATCCAGCAGGAAAGAAGAATTGATTCATGAAACTCGAGGGACTTTCCACCGCGATCACCGGCGGCGCTTCAGGCCT
>NZ_LVCT01000688.1:0-20704 GCF_001647205.1 Rhodococcus sp. EPR-134 | reverse complement strand
TCTCGGTGCTGCCGCACAATTCGCCCCGGCCGACGTCACCGACAGCGAACAATTCGCCGAAGCACTCGACGCGGCGCACGAGCGCGGCGGCCTCCGCGGCGTCGTCCACTGCGCGGGCGCCGGGCGTCGTATGCGCATTCTCGACAAGGACGGAAAAGCCGGATCGGTCGAAGATTTCGAGTTCGTCGTCAAGCTGAATCTTGTCGGTTCGTTCAACGCACTCCGTCTCGGCGCCGAGCGGATGGCGGAACTCGACACCGTGGACGGTGAGCGAGGTGCCATCGTCATGACGGCGTCGGTCGCAGCATTCGAAGGTCAGATCGGTCAGATCAACTACACAGCGTCCAAAGCCGGCATCGTCGGTATGACGGTCACCGCTGCCCGCGATCTCGCCAGCCGCGGAATCCGCGTCAACACCATTGCTCCCGGCATCATGGACACTCCCCTGCTGGCGCGCCTACGCGAAGACGTGCGCACGGCCCTCGAAGCCTCTGTTCCCAATCCCTCACGACTGGGTCGTCCGGACGAGTTCGGCCAGCTCGCCGTCTCGATGCTCGAGAACGGCTACCTCAACGGCGAGACCATCAGACTCGACGGCGCTATCCGAATGGCTCCCCGGTGACGGGCACCAGCGTGATCGCCAATCCACAACTGCGGCACAACATGCAATACCCGGATACCACCATGGCGTACTGGGCGCCCAGCATGGCGGCGCTCTACGGTGACCGCCTCGCCGTCGTGGACGGCGAGCGTACGTGCACCTTCCGCGAACTCGGCCAGCGCAGTGCGCAATTCGCCGGCGCACTGCGGCAAGCCGGGGTGGGCGTCGGCGACGTGGTGTTGATGCACCTCGGGAACTGCGTCGAGTTCCTCCAGGCTTACTACGGATGCCTACAGGCCGGGGCGACAGTCACATTGGTCAACCCACTGCAGCCAGAGCTCGGCCTGCGCAAGCAGATCGAGGAGACGTCCGCCGTTGCTGCAGTGACTCAGAGTTCGCAGCTGCACGTACTGCTCGCGGCCGCTTCAGGAACCTCCGTGCGTACGATCGTGATGGTCCAGGACACCGAGGGCGCGCTCGACACACCGGAGTCGGTCGTCGCGTTCGACTCCTTCATCGCCGATCTACCCACCGAATTCACCCCTGCCTCGGTTCGTAGCGACGACATCGCACACATCGCGTTCACCGGCGGAACCACCGGAGTCTCCAAAGGTGTTCGTGTTCTTCACCGCAACGTCGTCGGCAACATCACGCAGATGTGTGGGTGGAGAACCGGTCACGAGTTGGAAGCAGGTCCTGACGGTCTCGTCACGCCTCGACGCATCGACGGCCTCGACGTTCTCGGTCCGACGCCCGGGACCGGGGCGACCATCGTTGTCTCCCCTCTCTTCCACGCACATTCGTTGCTCAACACGTCGTTCCTGTTGATTTCCGGTCTCACCCAGGTGTTTGCCGGTCGGTTCGAACCCGGCCGGATGCTCGAGCTGATCGAAAAGCACGAGGCCACCTATCTCACCGGGTCTCCCGCCATGTGGCACGCACTGTCGGTTCATCCCGACGCTACGGTGCGCAACACCGACAGCGTGTGCGTCGTGTCTTCGGGTGCCGCCCCGATCGACAGTGTCACGCTCGCCGCACTCCGCCGGGCATTTCCCAAAGCGCTCGTCGTCGAAGGGTACGGGCTGACCGAGGCCACCTGTGTGGTCACGGCCGCTCCGCTGATCAACGGCTCGGAATATCGGCAGAGCAGCGTCGGCCTCCCGATCTTCGACACCGAAATCCAGATTCGCGATCAGCTCGACCGGAAGACCGTTCTGGGCGAGAACGAACGCGGCGAACTCTGGGTGCATGGACCTCAGGTCACCGACGGCTATCTCGGACACCCGGAAACCACCGCAGAACAGTTCGTCGACGGCTGGTTGGATACGGGAGACATCGCGTACCTGGACTCGGACGGATACCTCTTCATCTGTGACCGGGCCAAGGACATGCTCATCTACAAGGGATACAACGTCTATCCGCGTGAACTGGAAGAGATTCTGGTCTCGCACCCGGCGATCTCGACTGCCGCGGTCGTCGGCCGCGAAGTGGGGAGCAACGGCCAGGAACCCGTAGCCTTCGTCGTGATGATTCCGGGCGCCGAGTTCGACGCCGAGCAGATCAAGGCGTTTGTCGCCGAGCAGGTGCTGCCGTACAAGAAGATTCGCGAAGTCGTCGAGGTAGAACTCCTTCCGACATCGGCTGCCGGTAAGGTCCTCAAGACCGACCTCCGCTCGAGACTTCTCGAATCCGTCGATCAGAAAGGCGGTTCCAGGTGACGACCTTCGCAGACCTGACGTCGCAACTGCGTGTCCCGGTTCTCGCTTCACCGATGTTCATCATCTCGACTCCTGACCTCGTCATCGCGCAGTGCACCTCTGGCATCATCGGGTCCTTCCCGGCACTGAATGCTCGTCCGCAGTCGGCACTTCGGGATTGGCTCAAACTGATCACCGTGGCTCGTGAGGAACATGATCGTGAGCACCCGGAGAATCCGTCGGCGCCATTTGCCGTCAACCTCATCGTCCACCGGTCCAACAACCGCCTGGAAGAGGATCTGGCGACCATCGCCGAGTTCGAGGTTCCGATCGTCATCACGTCCCTCGGCGCTCGCACCGACATCAACGACGCAGTCCACGCATACGGCGGAATCGTTCTCCATGACGTCATCGACAATCGCTTTGCACGCAAGGCGATCGAGAAGGGCGCCGACGGACTGATCGCGGTAGCTGCCGGGGCCGGTGGTCATGCCGGTAGGCAGTCGCCGTTTGCCCTGATTCGGGAGATTCGTGAGTGGTTCGCCGGTCCACTGCTGTTGTCAGGTGCCATCGCTCATGGTGATTCGATTCTCGCTGCGCTCGCGGCCGGGGCCGATTTGGCATACGTCGGATCAGCTTTCATCGCAACCGAAGAGGCTAACGCGGATCCTGCGTACAAGGAGATGATCGTGGGTTCAGGGGCCTCCGACATCGTCTATTCCAACCTGTTCACCGGAGTACACGGAAACTACCTGCGGGGCAGCATCGTTGCCGCCGGCTTGGACCCCGACAACCTGGCCGAATCCGATCCATCCGCAATGAGTTTCGCGACCAACGACACCGATACCAAGGCGTGGCGAGACATCTGGGGCGCCGGACAGGGCATCGGAGCGATCGATGCAGTCCTTCCGACGCATGCAGTAGTAGAACGTCTCGCCGCCGAGTACTCTGCCGCGCGAGAACGTATCTGCCGACTCTAGTGCTGTGACCGGCGTTCGTCGGACAGGTACTCGTGGATCAGGTTCACGAATACCTGTCCCACCGGCGACAACGTCGAGGGGTCGAAGGCGAGACCGTACGCACGCAGAAATCTCGGCTCGCAGGCCCGTTCCACCACCTGACCAGGCATCGATTTCGCCACCGAGCGCTCGACCAACGAACCGCCGAGTCCGGCGATGACCATCGGGAGCCGCGACTCCCGTTGCTCGGTCACCACCGCGAGTTCCGTTCTGGTACCGGCCTTTCGGATCGAGTCTTCGATCGCGTCACCCATCGCTGCCCCGCGAGGAACGAATACCATGGGAATGTCCGGCATTTCCGAAAGGCGTACCGGCCCCTCGGGTAGTTCCGTTCCCGCCGGGTAGACCAGGCGGTATTCCTGCTCCCCCAATTCGACGATTTCGAGCCCTTCGCCCGCCTCGAGCGGCAGATGAGCCACCGCGAATTCGCAGTGGCCGTCCCGGATGAGACTTTCCAGATTGTCCTCACGCTCGAGTTCCGAGAATCTGACTCGTGCTTGCGGATACCGTCGACAGAACTCCGCAATCAGATCGACGATCGTCCCCGAGGTCAGTGCAGGGAAAGCCATGATGTCGAGGCGACCGACGATGGCGCCATCGGATGCCGTCAACTGTTCAGCCGCCGCAGCTACGTCTCGCAAAACCTGTCGACTCGGGCCGACCAGACTGCGACCGGCAGCACTGAGCACCATGCCGCGCCCGATGCGATGGAACAGCCTCACTCCCAGTTCACGTTCGAGCCCGCGCAACGCTTGTGACACGGTCGGCTGAGCAACGCCGAGAGCCGCTGCGGCGCCGTTGATCCCCTTGTTCTCGACCACTGCGAGGAAGTACTCCATCTGCCGGAACTCCACAGTTCACTCCTCTTCCGTGGACGGAACGGCGGAGGTGGCCATTTCCGCAGCCGTCGCGATGAATGCAGCGGCCGCCGGGGATTGCTCGCCCGAGCGATAGACGATACCGACGTCGCGTGTCAGCGGCGGATCGAAGGAGAAGGCGCAGACGTCTGTCATCTGCTGTTGTGCAACCCTTCTCGGCACTACAGTGGCGCCGATTCCGCGGCGAACCAGTTCCCACGTGGTCACAGGGTGGACACAGTCCACGACTACGTTCTCGGCGCCTTCGCTCAGTAGACCCCGGAACTGATTCGATTGATCACCGAGTTCGACCACAAGCGGCAAACTGTGCAAGAGCGCTCGCGGAACCGGATCCGCCAACGGCGTTGCAAGTCGGCCGGACAACGACGCATGGGTGGCGAGCACCAACTCCTGAGTGGCAATCGGAGCCGTGACCAAACCTTCGTACCCGATACTCAGATCGGTGACGCCGACCTCGGCCGACCCTCGCCGCAACGCATTGTCGACCCCGGCCGGGCCGTACGTGTCGAGAACACGCACGACGATCTTCGGGAAGTTGGCCCGGAATCGCCGGACCAACTCGACCATCGGATCGATCGAGAACGCCGAGTACGAGACGACGTCGACACGACCGAACTCGAGTTCGCGAACGGCGGTCACTTTCGCCTTCGCGCGCTCGACGTCGGCAAGGATTCTCCTGGCCGCGAGATCGAACGTGCGGCCCGCGTCGGTAAGAACCAACCGCCTGCCCGTCCGGTCGAACAGCGTGGCGCCGAGTCGACGCTCGAGCGTACGAATTGCCTGTGACAGCGAGGGCTGCGAAATGTAGAGAGCCTGAGCGGCCTTCGTTATCCCACCGTGGTCGACAACAGCGACGAAGTAGGTGACGAAGTGCAGATCCACTCATCCATCATACGACCAGCGATCCGTCGCTCACTCCACCCGAGTTGCCCCTGGTACGGCCCACTCTCCGGTGAAGATCGGCTCCCGCTTTTCCACGAAGGCACGAACCGCGTCGGTGGCATCCGTCGCAAAATTGACCGCTTGCGCCCTCGCCTCGTTGTCCAAGGCCTCCCGCAACGAGAGGGAGGTGTGACGTTCGAGCATGGCGGCAGACTGACTCAGTGCGGCCGGCGGGCCGGCGGCGAGCCGCTGCGCCAGTGTTGACGTGTGTTCGTCCAGCTCGGCCGGTTCGACCAGATAAGTCACCAACCCGAGCTCGTAGGCTTCCTGTGCGTCGATCGTCTCGGCAAGCATCACCAGTCGCTTGGCTTGTTGGAGGCCGACCAGTCTCGGCAGGATCCACGAACCACCGAAGTCGACAGACAACCCCCGTTTGGCAAAGATCTGGCTGAACTTCGCACCCTTGGCCGCCACGACGAAGTCGCAGAGCAACGCCATGTTCCATCCGGCTCCGACGGCAAACCCGTCGACCTTCGCCACCAGAGGTTTGGGAAACTCACTCAGTGCGATTGCCGTTGCGTTGATGACACGCATGCGATCGAGCGGGTGCGACGAGCCACGCTTGTCCAGATCGGAGCCCGCGCAGAAGGTCCCATCCGCGCCGGTCAGGATCACCGAGCGAATCTGCGCGTCCTCTTGAAGTTCGAGGACTGCTTCACGTAGAGCGATCCAGGCGTCGAGATCGAGAGCGTTGCGGCGGTGCGGCCGACAGAGAACAATCGTCGCGACAGCACCGTCTCGTTCGATGCTTACGGCCGCACGCTCGATCGTCTCGGCACTCATGAACCACTCCACACGGGAGAGCGCTTCTCGGCAAATGCCGTGGCGCCCTCCTTGGCATCACGAGAGGTGAAGACCGGATCGATGAATTCGCGTTGCGCGACAAAGGCATCCGGATCGGTGTACTTGGCGGACATTGCCAGTACCTGCTTGGTCGCGCGAACAGCCAGTGGACCGTTAGCCGCTACTCGGGCCGCAAGCTCGCGTGCGACGGTCAGCGCGTGTCCCGGTTCGGCGAGCCGATTGACCAAGCCGTGATGATGCGCCACGGTGGCACTGAGTGGATCCCCCGTGATCGCGATTTCCATGGCCAACTGATACGGAAGAATTTTCGGCAGACGTAGGAGTCCGCCGGCGGCCGCGGCAAGTCCCCGCTTCACTTCGGGCAGGCCGAATTTCGCGTCCGTGGACGCCACGATCAAGTCGGCCGCCAAGGCCAGTTCGCAACCGCCGGCGAGTGCCCAACCTTCGACGGCTGCGATCAGCGGCTTCGACGGCGGTGCCTCGGTCAGACCGGCAAAACCACGACCCGGTAGCGATGGCCGCTCTCCGCGCGCAAATCCCTTCAGATCCATACCGGCGCAGAAGGTTCCACCAGATCCGGTCAGAATGCCGATGGTGAGATCGGCCCGTTCCTCGAACTCGTCGATGGCCGCAGCCAAGGCTTCGGCAAGTTCGAGATTGACCGCGTTCTTGGCCTCGGGACGATTGAGGGTGATGACGGCAACGCCGTCGGCGAAGTCGGTGAGCAAGACGCTCATGTTCGGTTCCTACTTCCGTGATGAGATTCTTGAAAGGTCACTGCGCGCGAATGCTCCAGCGCACGGGTGTGCCGCCGGACGGTGTCACGATCTCCCGCTTGGCCAAAACAACAAGATGAGCATGGGTTTCGCGGACTGCCAAGCGAAGTAGTCGCGGCGACATCTGTTCGAACGGGCGAGACCAGGAGATCGTGCGTGAGAGTTCCCAGGCCGTGGATTCAGGCTCATCCTGCACCGCAGCCACGATCTCCGCCAATCGCTCCTCGTGGTGCCCCATCAATTGACGTGCACGATCGGCGATCCCACGGAATCGATATTCATGTGCCGGAAGCACTTCGCACTCGCCCAGTGTTGTCGTCGCCTCGAGCGAGAGAAGATAACGATGAAGTGGGTTCTCGAGTTCACCGGGAATCGTGGAGATGTTCGGGCTGATCCTCGGCAGCATGTGATCGCCGCTGAACAACAAGCCTCTGTCCTCTTCCACGAAACAGAGATGTCCGGGAGTGTGCCCCGGCGTCCATTGGGCGCGGAGATTCCAACCGGGTAGGTCGAGTGAATCCCCTTCTCCCAGAATAATGTCGATGGTTTCGTGCTCGGCGAACCGCACCAGGTCGACCCGAGACGCGTCGAGCACTTCGGCCGGTGCGCCGAGTTCGGACAACTGCAGGTTCCAGCCACTGATGTCGTCGCGGGTCTGTTCGGGCCCGTGGTACCCGAGGAGCGTCGCGTCGGCCACGTGCATCGCAAGCGTTGCGCCGCTGACCTGCCGAAGACGCGGCGCCAGGCCGAAGTGATCGGGATGCAGGTGCGTGATTGCCGCATAGCGCACTTCGGAAACGTGGTATCCGATCGATGCTATGCCGTCGACGAGAGCCTGCCAGGACTGTTCGTGATCCCAACCGACGTCGATGAGGGCAAGTCCGTCGTCGAGCGCGAGTGCGTAGACGAGTACGTAGCGCAAAGGGTTGTCCGGCATGGGAACAGGGATCGACCACAATCCGTCCCGCACCTGTTCGACCGGTGGAAGGACTTTGTTCGCCCATGCCTCACGTTGTGCGACACCGACGTCTTCGGTCACGATCATGATGCTTCTCCGCTCGCGTTCAGCATGGTCCGCAGGCTCGACTTGAGCAGTTTTCCGCTCGCGTTGCGAGGTAGGGAGTCCACGAAATGGATCTGGCGAGGTTTCTTGTACGACGCCAACTTCGCTGTGCTGAAAGCGATCAACTCGTCGACGCTCGGCACGTCGGCACCGTCGACCAGTTTGACCACTGCGGTCACGGATTCACCCCAGCGCTTGTCGGGAACCCCGACCACCGCGACCTCGGCGACCGAGGGGTGCTCGGCCAGAATGGATTCCACCTCGATCGGATAGACGTTCTCTCCGCCGGTGATGATCATGTCCTTGAGTCGATCGGTGACGAACAGATACCCCTCGTCGTCCAGATGGCCGGCGTCCCCCGTTCGGAGGAAACCGTCGTGGGTGAACAATTCGGCGGTCTCACGGTCACGTCGCCAGTATCCGCGAGTGTTGTTTCTACTGCGCGCGACGATCTCACCGGAACTATTGGGCGGCAATTCCTCACCAGTGGTGACGTCTCGAATCGAGATCTCGACGCCGATCATCGGCTTGCCCGCAGAGCGAAGCAACTCCGAACGCGGCCCGCTCACATGATGGTCGTAAGCACGAAGGACGGATACCGAACCCGTCGTCTCGGTCATCCCGTATCGCTGAACGAATTTGCAGTTCAAGACAGTCATCGCGTGGGCGAGGAGCGCCGGAGTGATCGGTGACGCCCCATAGGCGCCCACCTCCAGGCTGGTCAGATCGAAACTGTCGAGAGTCGGCAGATCTACCAGCGTCTGAATGACTGCAGGCACCAGAAATGCGTGGGTGACGCGGTGGGTCGCGATGGCATCAGCGACCCGAGCAGGCGCCATGTCTCCGAGCAGCACCAAAGGCACTCCGGCCGACAAGCATGTACTCATCCAGCCGGCACCGGCGATGTGAAAGAGGGGAAGTGCATCGAGTGCGACTGCATTCGAACCGAATTCGTAGACATCGAACCCCTCGGGCTCGTTGTACAGATTCCGGTGCGTGGCCACGACGCCCTTGGGCCGGCCGGTTGTCCCGGACGTGTACAGCTGCAGAACTGCTGCGTCCGGATCGTGCCCGTGTCCGGGGTCGACACCGGTCCCTGATGCCACGAACTCCGCCCAGGTTCGCGAATCCGGCAGGACCCCTGCAGCTCCCACGGTTATGACCTCGATGTCCGGCAACGCTGCGGACATCGCCGCCGCCCCCGCGGCGAACTCGTCATCGACGATCAAGACGTCGAGCTCCGCGTCCTCGGCGATGTCGACGAGTTCGAGTGGGTTGAGCCGCCAGTTCAACGGTATGAACACAGCGCCTGCCTTCGCACATGCGATGAAGGTTTCCGCACCTTCGAGCCCCATACGCAGTAGCGCACCGACACGAGCACCCGTTGTGGTCACTTCTGCCAGCGCACTCGCCAAGGTGCTGGTCTCGCCATCCAGCTCAGCCCAAGTCAGCGTTCGGTCGCCGCACGTGATTGCCGGATCGGACGGCCGTGTCGACGCCGAGTGGCGTATCCGGTTGGGTAGGTGAAGCTCGCTCACATCACGCTCCTGTGTTCCAGGTACTCACCGAGCACGAACCGCGGTCGGTGGTACTGGAACAGTCGACCATCGCTATGGCCTGCGCCACAAAGACGAGAAGGCGCACAGAGCCATAGCTCAGACCTATGTCCGCAGGTCGCAGCAAGTCACCGCCGCCAAGGCTCCGTCATCTGGGAGAATTCGTCAGATGCAGGCACCCGGCATGGACATACGCAGCGCGCAGTATCTCGTCGCGGTCGTCGATCACGGCAGCGTCACTGCCGCCGCGGACGTCCTGCGTATCTCGCAACCGTCCCTCTCGCAGGCCGTGCGCAACCTCGAACGAGCTCTCGGAGCCACACTCTTCGAGCGCACCACTCGCGGTCTGGCTCCCACCACGGTCGGACTGGCAGTTGCCGATTCTGCCCGTACGTTGCTCGCCGACGTTGCTCGGGCCGAGGCCGCGGTGGCTGCGGTAACCGCTTTGCGCGCCGGGGAACTCGCCATAGCAGTTCAGTCCGATCTCGCCATCGACCCTGTTGCAGAGGTCGCCGGACGCCTCCATCTGACGGCACCCGGAATTCGGTTCTCCACGAACGCCTCCGCCAACGCACAGGACGTGCGCGCGCTCGTCAGAGCAGGTACGTGTGAACTCGGGTTTCTCGAGACCCACCCGGGTACCGAAGTCTCCGACGGGCTTCGAGAAATTGCCGTGAGCACCCAGGAAACGGTCTTGTCGATCCCCATTCGCCTGGCCACAGACCTCCCCGATCCGGTTCCGCGCACCGTGGTCGCGCGCCTGCCAATGGTGGTCGAGGCATCCGCAGTTCGGCGCGGGCACTCGATCGACGACGATCTGGAACTCACCGACGTCGTCGTGGAAGTGCCAGATCGCCTTGCTGTCCGGGAAATGGTCGGGCAAGGTGTAGGCGCCGCGCTGCTGCCCAGATCGATCGCCGAACAAGACTCACCGGCATCTGAGGTTCGCTCGCTTTTCCCACCGATCACCCGGCAGACGATCTTGGTCTACCGCGACGGCCCGCTCTCACCGGCCGGGTCTGCGTACATCGAGAACATCTCCCCACGTCACAAGCCCTCCACGAACAGCCTGCCCAACGGCGAGAGCGTCTCCGGATCGAACTCGACGCCGTAATTCAGTGAGATCGGCGGCTCCACCGGAAATATCTCCGCGCCGGACGCGACCGATCTCTCGGCCAACGAACGCTCCATGAATGCCATGCCCAAACCAGCAAAGACGAACGCGCCGACGGTCTCCCGCTGCGCCAACTCCGTCGACATCCGAGTCCGGGCCCCGGCGGCCTGCAGAGACGACTCGATGGCAAGGCGAGCCCGCGAGTGTTTTAGCACACCCACCACGGGGAGATCGGGCAATGCCGTCAATGACACCGGCTCTCCCGCAGCGGGTTTCACACCATTCGGCCAGACGTCGGGATGAACCCCCGACGGCACTGCCAGCCAGTACTCGTTCACCCCCAACACTTTCGTGGACAGCGCCGACATGTCGGGTGGCCAGTAACTGAAGACCACCTCGCACGCGCCGTCTGCCAACACCTGCTCAGACGTTGCACCCTGCGGCAACTCACCGACCCGAACGGTCACAGCAGGCCACCGCTCACGAAAGTCCGCCACGATGCGTGCGATCGGACCTTCGAGACCATGTGCCGCGGAGCAGATGTCGAGCCGGCCACGAGGCTCGTCGGCCGTACCGATCGCGACGTCGAACGCGGCCGCGCTGCTGCGAGTCATCTGCCTCGCCGGCCCTACCAACGCCCGACCTGCTGCCGTCAGCACCAAACCGCGACCGACACGGTGAAACAGTTCGACTCCGAGTTCGCGCTCGAGGCCACGAATACCCTGCGACAGCGACGGCTTGGTGACCGACAGATTCTGCGCAGCCGTCGACAAGGACTCACCACCGGCAACGGCAAGGAAGTACTCGATCTGACGTAGGTCCACTCCATCGACTTTGCCATAAACGCAGACAGGTATACCGGTACCAAGCACTGCAGGGTGTTCACACACGCTTCATTAATCGGACATTCAGGACACACCTTCTTCTACCCGGCGCCACCTACCGTAATTGGTCCAGACCAATTACGGATAGGTCTGAACCACCGCGTCGAAGACAAGGAATCCTCGTGAGACGTACGACCATCGCGATAGCAGCCGTGACCGCGGCTCTCGCCGTTCCCGGCATCGCCCCCGCCGAATCCCACGCCGAACCCGGCTGGGGCAGTTCGTCCTTCGAATGGGGCAGCTCTTCGGGCGAGAACAACACGCCGCCCGCAGCGCCCGGCGTCAGCGTCCCCGGCGGACGGTACGAGCACCCCGTCGACCTGACCTTCACCGCCGAGCGCGGCGCCACCGTCCGCTACACCCTGGACGGAACGACACCCACCACCGACAGCCAAGCTGCCACGCCGGGACGTCCGCTGCACATCGCACAGGACACCAACGTCACTGTCGCAGCTTTCCGAGGCGATCACGCGAGCGCGGCCGTCTCGTTCGGCTACCTGATCAAGACCTCGGAAAAGCCGCTGGCTCAGGTCGTCGTGATGTCCGACGTCCACGTCGGCGATCACGCGAACAACGACAAGAAGTACGAAAGCTTCTTCGACACAATCGGTTCCATCTTCCCGAAACCCGACGCTATCCTCTCCAACGGGGACATGATCAACGACAACGGAGACGGCAAGGGGCCCGACCACAAGATCGTCGCAGAAATCTTCCAGGCAAACCTCGCCCGGAAGGGCATGAACGACACACAACTCCTGATCTCCAACGGCAATCACGATGCAAGTCTCGCGGCGATCAGAGCCGGATATCCGGCGGAGTGGTTCCCGGATTCCGGTGGCGGATACTACGAATCCGACGTCAATGGTGTCCATCTCTTCACGGTCAACACCGAAACCTACAACAATGATTCAGCGCAACGCAATTGGCTGAAGTCCCGCCTGACCGAAATCACCGCGGAGTCCGGGAACCTGACCAAGCCGATCCTGGTCCAGGGACACCGGCCGGCAAGCAACACAGCCATGGACGGGCAGCAGGCGTCGAACCCTCGATTGACCGAAGACCTGAGTGCCTTCCCTCAGGCAATCTTCTTCTCCGGGCACTCACATCTGAACAACAACGACGACCGGTCGATCCATCAGCGTGACTTCACGTCGGTCAACGACGGCTCGATGTCGTACATCGAAATCGATCACGGCTACCAGATGGTGACCGAGTCCGGTCTCGCGAACCGTTTCGAATCACCCACTGCCCAAGCGCTCTTCGTCGAGGTCTACCAGGACCGCACGGAAATCAACCGAATCAACATGGCGGCAGACAAGCACGACATCTACGCCGGTGGCGCGTGGTCAGCCAACTGGCAGCCGCCGTACTCGAGCGCGGGCACGCTGAGCGGTTCGGGGTGGACGGTCGAACTCGACGGGTCGACCAACCAGCAGATCAAGGACAACTTCCGCTACACCTCGGGCGCACGGAACACGCACGCGCCGGAGTTCACCTCGAGCACTCCGCTCTCGGTGACGACCGGCGAAAACGGTGCGACCGCACTGAGGATCGCGCAGGCCAAGGACGATCAGATGGTGCACCACTACGCCGTCGAGGTCACGGACACAGCCACCGGAGCGAAGGTGGTCTCGTCGAAGGTGCTCTCGGACTTCTACTTCATGCCGCGGCCGAACAGCCTCGACATTCCGATTCCCGATGCCGCAGCGGGCACCGCATACGAAGCCCGCGTCGAAGCCGTTGACGCATACGGCAACCGGTCACCGGTGACAACCCTGGCCTTCACCCGCTGACCCGACACGACAAAGCGGCACCGCGCATATTCGCGGTGCCGCTTCTCGGCTCAGTTGTACGTGCGAAGCAGGCCCTTGCTGATGATCTGCTTCTGGATGTCGCTGGTGCCTTCACCGATCAGAAGGAACGGCGCCTCACGCATCAACCGCTCGATCTCGTATTCCTTGGAATAGCCGTATCCGCCGTGGATACGGAAGCTGTCCTGGGTGACCTCCGAGCAGAATTCACTCGCCAGATACTTCGCCATACCCGCTGCGACATCGTTGCGCTCACCCGAGTCCTTGAGCCTGGCAGCGTTGACCATCATCAGATGCGCCGCTTCGACTTTGGTGCCCATCTCGGCGATCCGGAACGCGATGGCCTGATGCTCGGCGATCGGCTTGCCGAAAGTCTCGCGTTGCTTGGCGTAGGTGACAGCCAGTTCGAAAGCGCGCTGGGCAATTCCGCAGGCACGCGCGGCGACGTTGACCCGGCCGACCTCGACGCCGTCCATCATGTGCCGGAATCCCGAGCCAGGGGTGCCACCGAGAACCTCCTCGGCTCCGATCTCGAAACCGTCGAAGATCATCTCCGTGGTGTCGATTCCCTTGTACCCCATCTTCTCGAGCTTGCCCGGAATGGTCAGGCCCGGGAGTACCTCGCCGAAACCTGCGGGCTTCTCGATCAATATCGTCGTCAGATTGTTGTGCGGCTTCTCCGCGCCCTCGTCCGTCTTGACCAGGACTGCCACCAAGGTCGAGGAACCTCCGTTGGTCAGCCACATCTTCTGGCCGGTGATCACGTAATCGCCGGAGTCCGTCCGCTTCGCCTTGGTCGATATGGCAGCAACATCGGAACCGAGAGCAGGCTCCGACATGGAAAATGCACCGGTGAGTTCCCCGGACGCCAGACGCGGCAGGTACTTCGCCTTCTGTTCCGGCGTCCCGTGCGCCGAAATCATGTGAGCCACGATGAAATGCGTGTTGATGACACCGGACACGCTCATCCATCCACGGGCCAATTCTTCGACGCACAGCGCGTAGGTGAGCAATGATTCGCCGATACCCCCGTACTCGGGGTCGATGGTCAGTCCGAACAGACCCATGTCCTTCATCTGCTTGACGATGTCGGTCGGGTACGTATCCGAGTGTTCGAGTTCCTGCGCCGCGGGGATGACCACACGATCGACGAACTCGCGTACCGCCCCGACGATATCGGTCTGGGTTTCGGTCAATCCCGCCGTCTGCGCCAAACGAGTCACTGTTCCACCTGTCAGTCGGTACTTCGTGCCCTCCCGGTCGACGAAATTGATTCGACTCCAGGAACTTTCATCCCACCGCGACGTGTGTGCGGCAGAGACGCTGCATCCATTCAATCCCCGAACGGTATATGTGTCAAAGTCGATTTCGCATACGAACCGTATGGCGGAAACTATGTCCGAACAGGTCGTTCCTGCTGTTGACAACCGCGCCACGTGTGCTGGATATTCGAGAGGCCAGGTCGCGGTGGGCCCTTCGATCGGCCCGTTCACGCGACGCATTCCCCACTCTCCTCGAGACAGGCGCATTCCATGCACGACGCAGTCATCTGTGAACCCGTTCGCACCCCGGTGGGCGGATTCGGCGGAGTCTTCAAGGACGTTCCCGTCACCACACTCGCCGGCACTGTTGTGCGTGGCCTCGTCGAACGAACCGGCATTGCGTCCACCGATGTCGACGACGTCATCTTCGGTCAGGGGTACGCCAACGGAGAGGCCGCGGCCATCGGACGAATCGCGGCACTCGACGCCGGTCTGGACGTGTCCGTTCCCGGAATACAACTCGATCGCCGTTGCGGTTCGGGATTGCAGGCGATCATCTACGCCGCGATGCAGGTACAGACCGGGATGAGTGATCTGGTCATCGCCGGCGGCGCCGAAAGCATGAGCGGAACCGAGTTCTACTCCACCGACATGCGTTGGGGCACAAAGCGCCCTTCCGTCGAGTTCCACGACCGATTGGCCAAACCGCGCACGAACTCCGGCGGAGTCAACTTTCCGGTGGAAGGCGGCATGATCGAGACCGCCGAGAACTTGCGCCGGGAGTACTCGATCACCCGCGACGAGCAGGACCGATACGCGGTGCGATCGCACGAACGGGCCGTTCACGCCCAGGACAGCGGGTATTTCGACGACGAGACCATTCCCGTTTCGGTGCCCGGACGCCGTGGTGAGCAGACAGTCGTCACCCAAGACGAGCATCCGCGCCGAGGGATACAACTGTCCGATCTTGCTGCACTGCGCCCCATTCGAGGTCGCGTCGACCCCGAAGCAACAGTCACCGCCGGAAACGCCTGCGGCCAGAACGACGCCGGAGCCGCGGCCATCGTCACCACTGCGGCCAACGCCGAACGGCTGGGCCTGCGGCCGTTCGCGAAACTGGTCAGCTGGGGTGTGGCCGGTGTGGAGCCGAACCGGATGGGCATCGGACCGGTGCCTGCCGTGGCGAAGGCTCTCTCCCGTGTCGATCTGTCGCTGGACGACATCGACCTCATCGAAGTCAACGAGGCCTTCGCCGCACAGGTTCTCGCGTGCGCCAAAGCCTGGGGATTGAGCGCGCGGGACATCGAAGAACGCTTCAACGTCAACGGTTCCGGAATCTCGCTCGGACATCCTGTCGGCGCTACCGGTGGGCGGATCCTCGCCAATCTGCTGCGCGAACTCGACCGGCGCCAGGCACGGTACGGGATCGAGACCATGTGTATCGGTGGCGGACAAGGGATTGCCGCGGTGTTCGAGAACCTGCGACGCTAGAAGCGTTAACCGATCGATCCGTCGCGGCGAAGTTCCGCGATCCGGTCGCCCGTAAGTCCCAACTCGGCCAGCAGAGAATCCGTCTGCTGGCCGAGTGCCGGAACGTCACCCATGCGCATTTCGACATCCGAATACGTCATCGGAGGCAGCACGGCATCGATCGGACCGTTCTCGGTGCCCACGGACCGCCACCTGGCACGCTTCTCCAGCTGCGGATGTTCCAGCAGACCGGCCATGTCGTTGAGTGCCGCGGCCGGAACACCAGCGGCGGCCAGACGCTGATCCAGATCTGTCGTCGAGTACAGACGCGTCAGAGAGCCCACCAATTCGTCCACCTCGCCACGGTTTTCGACGCGCACGATGTTGGTGCGGTAACGCGGATGATCGACCAGATCCTCTCGCTCGAACACGTCCACCATCAGCGCTCGCCATCCACGATCGTTCTGGACGCCGATCAGGATTTCGCCGTCGGCCGTGGGATACGAATCGTAGGGAACGATCGCGGCATGGCCGAGTCCGACACGTGGAATCTGCCTGTCCGCATACATTTTCATGTACATCGGATGGCCCAGCCACTCGACGGTGGAATCGAACATCGAGACCTCGACGAGCGCTCCCTTGCCCGTTCGCTCTCTACGGAACAGGGCGCTCAGAATCGAAGTCAGCGCGTACATTCCTGCCGCGATGTCGGAGACCGGGATGCCGGTCTTGGTGGCCGTCTCCGGTGTGCCTGTCACGGAGATCATTCCGGTCTCGGCTTGGACCAACATGTCGTAGGCCTTGCGCTCGCGCCGCGGGCCGGCACTGCCGTAGCCGGACATGTCGATCACGATGAGCCGTGGGTATTTATCGCGCAGTTCCTCCGCGCCGAACCCCAGTCTCGCGGCTGCGTCGGGAGCCAGGTTCTGCAGGAACACATCGGCTCGCGCGACCAGATCGAGAAGGATCTGCCGGCCGGCTTCCGACTTCACATCGACGGCGATCGATTCCTTGGAACGGTTGAGCCACACGAAGTGTGATGCCTGACCGTGAACCGCCTGGTCGTAGTGACGCGCGAAGTCACCCTCGCCGACGCGTTCTATCTTGATCACCCGCGCACCCATGTCCGCGAGATGTCTGGTGGCGAGCGGTGCCGCCACCGCCTGTTCGAGTGCAACTACGGTGATTCCGTCGAGCGGAAGATCCGAGTTCGGCTGTCCCATGTCAGTAGTCACCCCAGAAGTTTTACACCCAGAATTCTCACACTCTGAATTCTTGCACTCGAACAGGACGGATCAGATGTGGCGGCCGCCGGTGATCTCGAGAACCGTGCCGGTCATGTAGCTCGAGAGGTCGCTCGCGAGGAACAGCACAACCGAGGCAACTTCCGAAGGCTCGGCTGCGCGCCCCATCGGAATCTCGGCAAGCTTCTCGTTCCAGATCCGTTCGGGCATCGCCTCGGTCATCGCCGTGCGGACCAGTCCGGGCTGAACGGCGTTGACGCGAACGTTCTTGAACGCGACCTCTTTTGCCGCGGCCTTCGTCAGACCGACGATCCCGGCCTTCGCGGCCGAGTAGTTGGTCTGCCCGAGCATGCCCACCTTGCCGGAGATCGACGAGATGTTCACGATCGCGCCCGTCTCACGCTCGCGCATGCGGGCGGCGGCAGCGCGTGTTCCGTTCCAGGCGCCCTTGAGGTGAACGGCGATCACGTCGTCGAAGTCCTGCTCGGTCATCTTCCGCATCGTGGCGTCGCGCGTCATGCCGGCGTTGTTGACCATGACATCGACTGGACCGAAAGCGCTTTCGGCCAGATCGAGCATGGCCTCGACCTGTCCGGAGTCACGCACGTCGCAGGAAGCGAAACGGGCGACCGACTCTCCACCGAGTTCGGCGACCGCAGCCGTTCCCACGGTTTCGTTGATGTCGCCGAGAACGACGGTCGCGCCTTCCTTGATGAAGGTGCGCGCAATTTCGAGCCCGATGCCCTGGGCTCCGCCGGTCACTACCGCAACCTTGCCGTCCAACAATCCCATGTCCACTCCGTTCGTGAGGTTAAAGCTCGTCTGGAAAATGTGTCAGCGCTGGTTTTGCTTTTTCGCTTGCGCCACGAGCCCCCCACCGAGAATCAGACGCTGGATCTCGCTGGTTCCCTCGTACAGGCGCAACAGGCGAACTTCACGGTAGATACGTTCGACCGGAACACCGCGCATGTACCCGTTGCCCCCGTGGATCTGCACGGCGAGATCTGCGACCTTGCCCACCATCTCGGTGCAGAAAAGCTTTGCCGCCGAAGGCCCGAGACGGCGATCCTCACCGCTGACGTACCGCGCGGCCACCTCGCGCACCATCGCACGCCCTGCCATCACACCGGCTTGCTGGTCTGCCAACATCGCTTGAACCAGCTGGAAGTCACCGATCGCGGTGCCGCCCTGTTCCGTGACCACGGAGAACGCGACAGATTCGTCGAGCGCTCGCTGTGCTGCTCCCACCGAAAGCGCCGCGATATGGACTCGTCCGCGCGCGAGAGACGTCATCGCTGCGCGGTATCCGGTGTCCTGGTCGCCACCGACGAGGGCCGACTCGGGAACCCGGACGTTGTCGAAGGTGACCTCGGAGGTCCAAGCACCTTCCTGACCCATCTTCTTGTCCTTGGGACCGACCGTGACACCTGGCGTGTCAGCCGGAACCAGGAACACTGCAATTCCCGGACCATCGGAATCCGCCGGGCGAGTGCGCGCGAACACCACGAACAGCTGCGCCAGTGGAGCATTGGTGATGAACCGCTTGTTGCCGTCGATCACCCAGTCGGATCCGTCCAGCACTGCCTTGGTCCGAAGGCCGGCCGGGTTGGAGCCCGCGCCCGGTTCGGTGAGAGCAAAGGAAGCCACGACATCACCGGAGGCGATGCGCTCGAGCCACTGAGCCTTCTGCTCGTCGGTACCGAAGCCGACCAGCACCTGCCCGGCAATTCCGTTGTTGGTACCGAACATCGAACGCAGCGCCAGAGACGTGTAGCCGAATTCCATTGCCAGTTCGACGTCTTGGGTGAGATCGAGTCCGAGCCCACCCCATTCCTGAGGGATCGCGTAACCGAAGAGCCCGATAGCTGCGGCCTTCTTGCGTATGTCCGCAGGAATGGCGTCGGTGTCGGCTATCTCCTGCTCACGCGGAACTACTTCCTTACGGATGAACTCCCGCGCAGTCGCCAAGATATCTGCGAAGTCATCTGCGTCGACCTGCATTCCCACCACTCACCTTGCTGTTTCCGAAGTCCATGCCGTCCCCCGAAGTCAATACCGTGAGGCAATCGGAGTCAAAGACCTGAAAACGAACCGAAGGTAAGGCAGAACCTATAGCAAGCTTCAGACGGTGCGCAGTTCCCGCTTCAGTAGCTTGCCGCTCTGGTTGCGCGGAAGCTCGGCCACGAAACGGACATGCTTGGGCACCTTGAACGGAGCGATTCGCTCCTTGACGTGGGCAATCAACGCCTCGGGCGTCAACTCGTCGTTGCCGTCCTTGAGCACGACGATCGCGGTGACGGCCTCGATCCACTTCTCGTCGGGCGTACCGATCACGGCAACTTCTGCCACGGCGGGGTGCGTGTAGACCGCATCTTCGACCTCGCGTGACGCCACCAGGATGCCGCCGGTGTTGATGACGTCCTTGATCCGGTCGACGACCGTGATGAAACCTTCTTCGTCCCGCACGACCAGATCGCCCGAATGGAACCAGCCGTCACGGAAGGCCTCGGCGGTGGCTTCCGGATTCTCCCAGTAGCCGTTGCACAGCTGCGGTGAGCGGTAGAGAACCTCGCCGGACTCACCGTCGGCGACATCGTTTCCGTCGGCGTCGACGACGCGGGTTTCGACGAAGAACACCGCGCGACCACAGGAAGACGGGCGATCAGCATGCTCGCTGGGCTGGAGAACTGTTGCCAGTGGGCCGATTTCGGACTGACCGAAGCAGTTGTAGAAACCGATGTCCGGGTAGCGCTCGCGCAGACGATTGAGCACGGTGACCGGCATGATCGAGGCGCCGTACTGCGCCTTCTTCAGCGAAGACAGATCGCGGGTCTCGAGGTCCGGATGGTTGGCCAGCGGTACCCACACGGTCGGCGCCAGGAACAGCGATCCGATCTTTTCGGCTTCGACACGGCGCAGGATTTCCGGGATGTCCGGCGCCTGCATCAGACTGACCGTCGCGCCGACGGACAGGTACGGCAGCATGAAGACGTGCATGCCCGCGGAGTGGTACATCGGCATGCAGATCAGCGGGTTGTCGTTCTTGTCGAGGCCGAGCGCGATCACCGAGGACACGTACTCGTGAACCAGTGCACCGTGAGACATCATGGCGCCCTTGGGCTTCGAGGTGGTGCCCGAGGTGTACAGGAGTTGCGCCAGATCGGTCGACGTCGCACGCGGTTCGAAGACCGGCACCTCGCCTGCCTCACCGATCGTGACGACGGACAGTTCCGCGTCCCGCAGTGCGATCACGTGATCGAGATCGAGGTCGGAGCGTACCGAGTCGAGTGTCGGCGCCAATGCCGGATCCACCAACACCGCGCGGGCGCCTGACTGCGCCACGAGGTACCGGAGTTCCTCCCCCTTCAGTGCGTAATTGACGGGAACATGCACCAAACCTGCTCGTGCACAGGCAAGAAATCCGATTGCATAGGCGTCGGAGTTGGTTCCGTATGCCGCGACGCGGTCGCCTTGTTCGAGCCCCAGACCGAGCAAGTAGGCGGCGACCCGCGTCACCGCGTCGTCGAGTTCGCGGTAGGTGCGAGTGCGATCTTCGAATACGACGGCTACACGGTCGGGGTAC
>NZ_LVCT01000687.1:0-14489 GCF_001647205.1 Rhodococcus sp. EPR-134 | reverse complement strand
GAAGAGCGATCGTTACTTATTGCGCCATTCGGGCTTTCGCTTGTCCACAAAGGCCTGCATACCTTCCTGAGCGTCGCAGGTCACGGCGTTGGTTGCCATAGTTTCCGCCATCGCCTCGTACGCCTGCGCTTGCGGCAGATCGATCTGGCGATAGAACGCCTGCTTACCGATCTTCACCGTCAAGGGGCTGGCCGTCGTGATCTTGGCGGCCAGTTCGCGCACCTCTCGGTCCAGGTCTTCGGGCGCGACGACGAAGTTCACCAGACCCCAGTCCGCAGCGGTGTCGGCGTCGATCGTCTGCCCGGTGAGCAACATCTGCATCGAGCGCTTGCGCCCTACTGCCCTGCTCAGCGCCACCATGGGCGTCGAGCAGAACAGTCCGATCTTGACGCCCGGCGTGCCGAAGACAGCATTCGACGCAGCAACAACCAGATCACACGACGCGGCCAGTTGGCAGCCCGCCGCGATAGCCGGGCCCTGTACTGCGGCAATCACCGGCTGCGGAATCCGCTGTACGGTCTCCATCATCTCGGTACAGCCGTCGAAGATCGCCCGCTCGTCCTCGAGGGTTCTCCCGATCATCTCCGTCAGATCGTGTCCGGCGGAGAACACCGGGCCTTCGGCGCGCACGATCACGACCCGCACGCGCTCGTCTACAGACAATTCGACAAGGGCAGCCGTCACCTCACGCATGGTCTCCGCCGAGAGCGGATTGCGCCGCGCCGGCCGATCGAGCGTCAGGAAACCGAGTCCCACCGATTCCTCGACGGAAATCTTCACTGCAGTGTCTTCTACCTGTGTCTGCGACATGTGTTCTCTCTACCAATCGAATCCGTCCCGGTCAACGAGACGAAAAGGGCATCCACTCGCACCGCGTCGATACGGTCCGGTCAATACTTCGCCACTACGAGGAGTGCCCATGAGCACCGATGCCGCCGTCACCACTGATCTCGAAGAGATTCTGCGCGCTCAGCAGGAAGCAACTCGAGCCGCTGGTCTTCCGTCCGCGCAGACACGACGCGAGCGCATTCAACGCGTCGTCGATCTCCTGGTGGCAAACCACAAGGATCTGACCGAGGCGATCAACGAAGACTTCGGCGGCCGAATCCCGGCCTACTCGGTGATGAATGACGTTCTCGGGTCGATGGTTTCACTCAAGCACGTTCGTGATTCGCTCGAAGAGTGGATGATTCGCTCACCGAGAGCTACCGGAGCGATGCAGGACCAGTTGGGTGCCACGGCGTACGTGTCGTACCAGCCGAAGGGTTCGATCGGCATCATCGGAACCTGGAATGCTCCCCTGTTCACTCTCCTGAGCCCGCTCGCCTGCGCCCTCGGAGCAGGAAATCGCGCCATTCTCAAACCGTCGGAGATCGTGCCCAATACTGCGGCCGTCCTGGCCGAGGCGGCGCGTCGAACTCTCGACCCCGTGGAGGTCGCGGTGGTGACCGGCGGCCCGGAAGTCGCTGATCTGCTGACGTCGCTGCCTTTCGACCACCTCGTCTTCACCGGCAGCACGACCGTCGGAAAGCTGGTCATGGCCAATGCTGCGAAGAACCTGGTGCCGGTCACCCTCGAACTCGGCGGCAAGTCACCGAGCGTCTTGAGCCGCAGTGCCGATATCAGCTCTGCTGCTTCGCGTTTGGCTATCGCGAAGTCCACCAACGCCGGTCAACTCTGTGTCTCTCCCGATCTGATCTACGTTCCGCGCGAGAACACGGAAGCATTCATCGACGCGTTCACCGACCAGTTCACGGGACTGTTTCCCACGATTGCCGACAACAAAGACATGGTCTCGATAGTCAGCGATCGTCACCTCGCACGCATCGAGGGGTACATCGCGGACGCCGAAGAACGTGGGGCACGAATCATCACCGTTCCCGACGAAGAACTCTCCGCAGACACTCGTCGTCGCCCACTGCGAATCGTGGTCGACCCTCCGACCGACGCGCAGATCATGAAGGAGGAGATCTTCGGGCCGGCCGTCGTCGTCTTGCTGTACGACCAACTCGACAACGTCGTCGCCGACATCAATTCACGACCGAAACCGTTGGCGCTGTACTACTTCGGAACCGATCTGGACGAGAAGGAATCCGTACTCGAACGCACCGTCTCGGGCGGCGTCACCATCAACGACGCGATGTCTCACCCCGGGCTGAGCGACGCACCCTTCGGCGGCGTCGGGGCTTCGGGCATCGGGCACTACCACGGCCGTGAGGGTTTCCTGGAGTGCAGTCACGCGCGAACGGTATTCGAAGCAGCGCAGCATGACCCACGCGGTGAATGGGGAATGCTCCCGCCGTACGGTGAGGGTTTCGAGCAGATGATGTTGGCTCAGGTAACGCCCTAGGGCCTCCGGCCCCGTGCGCCTTTTTGGTAGTTCGCGCTACCGGAAAGGCGCACCGGCAAGGCCGCGGCTGAGGAACTCCACCAGCTGACCCGGTTCGGTATCCACCGACTCGATCAGTTGGATCAACTCCTTCTTGTCTTCTACCGCAAGCGGTTCGATGCCACCGAACGTGCGCATCGTGGACCCGGCCGGAAGAACACGAGCACACACGAGTGTGCCTGGCTCGAGGTTCAGCGAGCCCCACTCGTCCGTGACCTTCACCAGATGGCCGTTGCGGACGTCGCTGAGGGTCACCAACTGTCCCGGCTCCGTCGAGGCGACCTTGTACACCGAGCGCGGAATCGACAACCACTGATCGGCCAGTTCGCGTTCGTCGGCAGGCAGCAGTTCTCCGCGGCGCTCGACAAAAGCTGCGAAAATACCCGCATCGAACAAGGCAGCGTCGACGGCCAAACCACCTTCGACGGCCAGCGTCAGTGCTTCTTCGCTGTTGAACTGCTCGGCACGGATGAGCGCAAGATCGAACACGGCGTCGAAGTACTCCGGCGTGCGCGAGAACAACTGAGCCTTGACGTAGAGCCAACTGGCCCGGTCGTCGAACGTCACCTCGGACTTACCGAGATGGCAAACCTTGAACTTTCGACCGGAACCGCACCAGCACTTGTCATTTCGTCCGAGTTCGGGGTGCTCGGCCGGGGCGTAGCGCTGAAGAACCTCGTGCAGAACCTCGGACTCGCCACCCTCGATTCGGCCCAGCAAAGCCAGCGCGCGCGTCACATCGCTTCGATCGGCGGCCAGTAGCGCCAGATCGAAGATCGCGGGAGTCCAGTCGGGATCTAGATCGTGCGCAGTTTCGTACGACGCCTCAGCGGCCAGGATCTTGCCGAGACGATCCGAAGCCTTGCCCGCCAGCCAGTGCGCTGCCGGCTTGACACGACGCGACCCTTTTTCGGCGAGAGCAGTTGCAACAGAATGCAATACGGAATCATGATCGTCGAGTTCGGACAACAGCTCCAACGCTGCCGCAGCCGCGGGCGACTCGGCGAGGCCTGCGAAGGCCTGCGGATCCTCCTTGATCTGCTTGCGCGCCCAGTCCGAGACATCGTCGACGCCTTCGGCTTTCGCGGCCATGACCACATCGACGAAGGCGATCACCGACGCGGCTTCTTCGGGGTGCAGATTCTCGCGGACCTCGAGCATGCGGGCCCGGTTCGCCAGGTGGTATGCCTCGAAATCGAATCCGTCGACCGCAACGTAGTCACCGTCGCGGACGTAACCTGACGCCTCGAGCATCTCGCCCAGCGGGGCGGTCGGCTGACGGAACAGCGACGGCTCGTCGAGCATCAACTGCCAGACAATGGCATCGAGGGTGTCAGCACCGATGTCGGCAAGGACCGTCGCCAGGTGCTCGCCGAATCCGGGTGCGGGATCCAGTACCTCGGGGATGGTGCAGAGTGTCAGCTCACGGTCAGCGACGAACAATCCGATCAAGTCACCTTCCGAGCACTCGGCAAGGGTGTCGGTGTCGAGCAGAAAGCCTTCGTCGTGTGGGAACTCCGGATCTTCGATCCCACGATCAGCCAATAGATCGTCGTCGGTCCCGCGGTGCACGACGCTGATGCCGTGGATTTCGTCGTCGTCACGATCGAGGAAAACCCGCAGCATCATCAGATCGGGGTTCGCGTCGAGAACGCCGGACCTGATTTCCGCTTCGGTGAGCCGATGGGTCAACACTCGATGCTCGAACAACGTGTCGAGGGCGGCGTACCGTTCCTCACTCAAGTATCCGAGCAACGGGTCCTCGACGTACTCGACGAATTCGGTCATGTCCTCGGCTGTACCGTGCCCGGCGTCAGCCAACAGGGTGCCCCAGTCCGCCGCTGTCTGCGGGCCGTGCTCACGCAACAACTCCATCGCGGCTTCGGCGATCAAGTCATTGGCATCCATCGGTTCGTTCACCTATCCAACTTTAACGGGGTCGACTCGATACATCGTCACCGGTCATCGGTCGAGTGATCGGCGCCTCCGCGCAACTCGCGCACCAGTTCTTCGGCCTCGAGATCTTCGGAAGCGAGAACCTCGAGTACCCTCGCGGCCTGCGATTCCGTCGCCATGACCACAACACCCACCGCAAACGCGCCAGTGGGGGCCGTCAGGACCCGAGCACTGATCACATCACCTGGCTCGCCTTCGACCGAGTGAGCAACCGTGACGGTCTCCTTGGACCCACGATCGAGCAGCACGACGCCGGTGTCGGACGTTTCGATCACCTCGTACACCGACCTCCGGATTCCGAGCCACTGTGCGGCTGTCACAACTTCCGCCTCCGGAAGTAGTTCGCTGCGTCTGGCCAAGAATTCGGCAAAGATTCCACCCTCGAACAGAGCGACGTCCAGTGCCGATCCGTCGAAGATCGTGGCCGCGATCAGTTCGTCCTCGGAGAGATTTTCGTTTTCGAGATCGTCGAGCCCGGTCACGATGTCGACGAATTCGGAGGCAAACGCAAACAGGCATGCCTTCTTGTACAGCCACCGACCGTCCGCCTTGACGGATTCATCGGCCTTTCCGAGGTGGCAGACCTTGTACTTGCGGCCGGAACCGCACCAACATTTGTCGTTTCGCCCGAGTTCCGGGTGATCGGCTGGGACGAAGTCCTGCAGTACGGCGTAGAGATTCTCTTCACTTCCGCCGTCGATCCGCCCGAGCAGTGACAGCGCCCGGGTCGCATCGCCGCGGTCCGACGCGAACTGAGCCAGCTCGAACAAGGCCGGACCCCAACCGGATTCGGCAAGGAGCGCTTTCTCGTAGTGCGCCTCCGCTTCGAGGACGCGCCCCAGCCGATCGACAGCCTTACCGGCGAGCCAATGAGCCGCCGCCCTGACCGACCGTGGCCCTCGCTCGGCCAGTTCGGAGGCAAGCGCTTCGAGGATTGCGTCGGTCACCGGGTCCTGATTCCGAAATCCGAGATCGAACACGGCCACTGCAGCACCCGGATCTGCCAGTGAGACAAAAGAGTCCGGAGCAGCGCTCACATGACGGTGGGCCCAGTCCGCGATATCGAAGTCGGCGATGACCGCGTCGGTGTATCCGCGGTCCGCCAGATCGACAAACGCAACGGCAGAGACTGCCTCGTCGTGGGTCAGGTCGTAGGTACTGGCCACCAAGGCTGTCCGAATCTGCAGGTCGTAGGCGTCGAAGTCGAATCCCCGCCGAGCCAGTAGCTCACGCTCGTGCTCGTAACCTGCCACCTCGAAGATCTCACCCAGCGGCGCAACAGGAACCGTGAAGAGTGACGGATCCTCGATCAGGAGTTGCCAGCACACAGAATCCAGGGCCTCTACTCCGTCCTCCTCGAAGAGTTCGCCGAGCGCCGGAGCAAGATCGGGTTCGTCCTCGATCTCGACCAGACGAAACGCAAGTGTTCCGTCTTCGACAGCCAAGCCGACGAGATCACCGTCGGCGCACTCGCCGAGGGTTCCGGCCGGAAGTACCACAACTCGTCGACTCCGGAAGGGAGCAGCTCCGCGTTCGGAGGCTGCTTCTTCCGCCAGGGCCACCCGGATCGCCCCGTCCTCGCCGTCGCCGAATGCCAAGATCGGTTCCAGGTCGGGGCTCGCGTCAAGGATGTCCGACGCAATCTCGACTTCGCTGAGCCGGTGAGTGAACACGAGCCCTTCGAGGACCGTGTCGAGAGCGACGTACTTTCCGTTGGGCAGGTACCCGAGCATCGGTTCGGACAGGTACTCGAGTACATCGGCCAACTCGGTCGCAGTTCCGTACTCCTCGAGATGGGTCGCCCACTCTTCGAGACTCAGCGGGCCTTGCTCGCGCAGAACAGCCAAAGCAGCGGAGGCAATGGAACCGGCAGCGTCGTCGTCGAAATCAGTCACCCGCCAATGGTAGGCGACCTATTGCAGCCCACTGAGCCCCTCGCCCAGCACGGTCGCACCGAGGATCGTCAGGATGACCGTCATCATCACCGCGTTGTTGGCGGTCATCCATGCCTTCGCGGACGCGAGGATCTCGTCGGCACGCTTGCCGGAGAACACCTTCACCAGGATCGGCGACGCGATGCCGACGCTCGCGATGACCGTGAAGATCACCGCGGCAACAATCTGTTGGGCAACGACATTCGTGGCGACCGCGATAGTGGCCGCACCGGATACCGCCAGCGCTGCATTCTTGGGATTGACCGCCGCGGACAAGAACGCCAACCCGAACGCCTTCCGCGGAGTCAACCCGTCGCCGCTCTTCATCCACTTCGGAACTGTCGGCTCACTCCCGTTTCGCGGACGCGCGCGCCACTGCTTGTATGCCAAGCCGAATAGGACAAGACCCAACACGATTCGTACGACGCTCGACCACACCGAAGTCTGCGACGACTCCGACTCCGCAAACGAATAGTCCGCGATCACGATGGTCACCGCGACGACTGCCGAGATTCCGAGGACCCACCCGAGTAGAAAAGATGCCGCCCCTCGATGTGCTCCAGCGGTGATCATGACGAGCACGATCACCGCCATGGGCATCGAGACGAAAAGCAGGCCGAGGGCAATCGGAGGAGACAAACCGATCGCAGCTAGCACCGAAAACCTCCAGTTGAATGCACGATCGACGATCGATTCGAGGTCGAAATCACGACGTCGGAGGCAGCATGACCTCGATGAGATGCGGGCCGGGTTCCGCCAGCGCTGCGGCAAACTGTTCGGCCAACTCCTCCGCTGTGTTCGCCCGCGACGCGGGCACTCCCAACCCCTCGGAGATCTTGACGTAGTCCATGTTCGGAGATGACAGATCCAACATCGACTGTGCGACGACGCCGCCACCTTCTGCGCCGACTCGTTGCAGTTCGCCACGCAGGATGGCGTATGCGCGATTGTTGAGCAGAATCGTCGTGACGTTCAACTGCTCTCGCGCCTGCGTCCACAACGCCGTGATGGTGTACATCGCGCTTCCGTCGGCTTCGAGATTGATCACCGGTCGCTCCGGCGCTGCCACAGCGGCGCCCGTCGCCACCGGGATGCCCTGGCCGATGGCACCTCCGGTGAGCGTGAGCACGTCGTGGCGCGGCGCTCCGGCAAGGGCAATCGGGATCGCCCAACCGGAAGTCGCCGCCTCGTCGGAGATGATGGCGTCGTCTGGCAGCAGGGCGCCGATCACGTCGGCCCAATTTCGAACGTCCAGAGGCCCGCTCGGCAGCGCCGGCCGATTCGCTTCCTGCAAAACAGGTTCGACTCCCGGTGCCACGAGTTCGGCCACTGCCTCCAGTGCACCGGCAACATCGTCGCCGACGCTTGCCAGCGTTGTCACCGCAGCACCCTCCGGTGCCAGATCGCTCGGTTTTCCGGGATACGCAAAGAACGAGACCGGCGAAACCGCTCCGGCCAGAACCAGCTGAGTTGTTCCGCGAAGTTGTTCGGTGGCGTGCTCGGCGAAGTATCCCAAGCGCTCGAATGACGGTAGCCCCGCACCTCGTTGAAGCCTGGCTGGAAAAGTCTCGATCAGAATCTGGGCACCGGTCGCGACCGCAATTCGGGAAGCGGCGCGCAGCCCAGCTTCGGAACAGGCTGCGCCGCCCAGCAGTAGCGTGGCGCGACCCTCGGCATTGAGCGCGCCCACCACCGAGTCGATCTGTGTTGCAGAAACTTCCGCCCGCGGCGGTATGTCCCGAGGACCCGCAAGAACTCCACCTTCGCCCCACGAGACGTCGGCAGGGAGGACAAGTGTGGCAATGTGCCCGGGCGGATTCATCGAGGCGGCAACGGCGTCGGCCGCGTCGCTACCGACGGTCGCGGTGGATTCGGAACGTCGACTCCACCCCTCCAACCATTCGGTCAGCGCATCGATGTTCGATTCGAGAGGAGCGTCGAAACCGTGGTGGTAGGTCGCGTGGTCCCCGACGATGTTCACGATCGGTGTGTGGGCGCGGCGCGCGTTGTGAAGGTTCGCCAGTCCGTTCGCCATACCGGGGCCCAGATGGAGCAGCGTCGCGGCAGGCTTTCCGGCGATCCGTGCGTAGCCGTCCGCGGCACCGGTCACGGCGCCCTCGAACAAGCCGAGTACCGCACGCATCTGCGGAACGGAATCGAGTGCGGCGACAAAATGCATCTCGGACGTTCCTGGATTGCCGAAGCACACCTCGACGCCCGAGTCGACCAGGCTTTGGATGAGCGACTGTGCACCGTTCATTTCGATCACCTCTTCTTCATGAAAAGCTGCGAATGCTTCCTGCGCTTCATCGTGAGCAACCGAACTCCCGGTGCGTGCTCCTCGATCCGAACAGTCATCCGTACCTCCGTCGTGGCCGAGAGTCTCGATTCAAGCTACTCGGTCGGGAGTTCAGCGTTCGTAGCCCTTGCGCATATCGTCGACGATGCGTGGCCGGTCGAGCGTCGAGGGTTCCAACTCCCGCCTCGGGCGATCGCGAGGAAACACCGAGGCCGACGCCAGCGTCGGCTCGTCGAGGAACCGCAGGTTCGGCACATCAGCGGGCAGACGAAGGTCGGGTGGAGTGGATCCCGCTTGCGCGAGCACATATCCCCAGTCACCGAAGCTCGGCACGAAAACGTGATAGGGCGAGACGCTCAGTCCGACAGCCGATACCGTCGACACCGTTCTCCAGTACGCATCCGGTGTCGAGTACGGGCTGCCGGACTGGACGACCATCAGCCCGCCCGGATTCATCGCGGCAGCGGCAAGTCCGTAGAACTCCATCGAATACAAGCGGCCAAGTGCGGGGGTGTCAGGATCCGGGAGGTCGACGATCACCGCATCGAAACCCGGTTCCGGACGCTCTCGCAGCCACCGAAACGCGTCGTCGAGTACGACGTCCACCCGTGGATCCTCGAGCGCTCCCTCGTTCAGATCACGAAGACGCGTGTTGGCCAACTCGATGACTGCCGGATCGAGTTCCACTTGAACGATCTGCTCGACGCTGTTCATTCGCAGCACTTCCCGTGCAGCGAGGCCGTCACCGCCGCCCAGAATCAGCACGCGCCGGGGGTCGTTCACCAGGGCCGGATACACCAGCGACTCCGTGTACCGATGCTCGTCGACACTGGAGAACTGCAGGTCTCCGTCGAGGAACAGGCGCACGTCGTTCCCCCGCTCGGTGACGACGATTTCCTGGTACACCGATCGCTCGGCGGCCACCACGGGATCGGTGTAGAGCCGCTGCCTCGATGTGGTCTCGATGTCCGACGCTGCGATCAGCAACCATCCGATCAAACTTGCTGCCAACAGCATTGCGACGACGGCGATCGATCGTGCGCGCAGGCTGAGCTGCCACCGAAGGAGTATCAGCGCGACCACTGCCGCAGCCACGAGATTGATCATGCCGGTGAGTGCGGCACCGCGAATCATTCCCGCCCACGGCAACAGTACGAACGGCCACAGCAGACCACCGATCAATGCGCCGAGGTAGTCGGCGGCATTGAGGTTGGCCAGTACCTTTCCGGTGCTCTGTGCGTCGTTGTCGCTGCGACCGGACTGCAAGAGCGTCATCAGCAGAGGCACTTCGGCACCGACGAGGATGCCGATCAGCGCGGTCGCCGCCACCAGAACTGCTGCGCTGGAACCGAAGAACGTGAAGGTCACGTACAGCGTGACGGCACTGAATCCGCCGATCAGCCCGAGCAGTATCTCGACCGTCACGAACGAAACGGCAGCGTGTCCCAGCAGAGGTTTGGCGGCCAGCGCTCCGATACCCAGAGCCGCAACAAATCCCGCGACGATCAACGACGTCTGGGTGATGCCGCCGCCGGTCAGACTCACGCTGAGTGTCAACAGGGCCAGCTCGTAGATCAGGCCACACGCAGCGCACGCCGCAACAGCCGCAAGGAGAAGGACGCGTGCGCGCGGGCCGAGCATCGTCGAACGCTCGTCAACTGTCACATCGGGATCAGCGGCAACCATCAGGTGAGCGCTGCGGCGTTCACCAAACCGATGGACAGCAAGCTCACACCCACAGCCCACGCGGCGCCACACATCTTCGGATCCTGCACCAGCGCAACCAGCTTGCCGGGAAGGAATGCGTTCATCAATCGCAGCGCGATCGCTTGCAACACGATCGCGAACAGTCCGTACACCGCGGAGTCGGCGAGTCCCTGGGCAAAGCCGTCCGAACTGGTCAGGATTGCCGTCACCACGATGATCGCCAGCGCAAGATGATTGGAGGCCAACAGAATCGCGGCGTTCGGATTCTTGTCGACGTAAACCTGATGGCGGAGATTTCCGGGTGTCATGAGGTCGAGGACCAGGAATCCCGTCGCCAGAACCGCTGCACCGACGACGAAGTAGGCGAGGGTGCCGAGAACGCCCCCGACGAGCAATGCCGGATCCACCGTCCCGATCTCGACGGAAGTGGATGCAAAGATGTTCGTCACGCCGTTCTCCTTCTCATTGAGCATTACCGTCATTTGGCACTACCCGAGCCGCCGCTGCCACTGCTTCCACCCGCCGGGGATCCCGGGTTGAAACCCGGTCCCAGGTACGCGTATCCGCCGCTGCGATACGTGCCGTCGATGTCCTCTACCTTGATGGTGCTGCCACCGCCCGAAGCCGAACTGACAGTGACGATGTCGTCGTCGTAGCGCAGGTATTCGTTGCCGCCGTCAGCACTTCGCGCCGCTGGTTCGTCCGCGTCGACAATCCGTGAGACGGTCGTGCCCACTGGATCTTTCGACGAGTACAACACGACGTCGCCATCCTGGGACGTCTTGGAATAGTTGTCCGCGATGAAGTCTTTGGCTCCACCACCGCACGCCGACAAGACAATTGCGGCCGCCAGCATCACCGGAGCCAACCACGTCCGCCCCCTCACGGGCGCCACCTGCTGCGTGTCTTCACGATCACTCCTGTCCCCTCCCCCGGGTACAAATGCCAACTCTGCCAACTCCACCCCTGGCGGTCTCGCACGCCATACAAAGCGGTCAACGCTGTGTCGTCGCCGGGAAAGGATCCGCAGATCCAACCGTCCTGGCCGGCGGACTCTCTCAACGATGCAGCTTCCGAATCGAATTCGACTCGGTCCAGGATCAGCGAGGAAGACTCGAACCGGTAGTTTTCCGTGGACTCCACTGCCGGCAAGGGTTCACCGCCGGCGGCAAGAGCATCGCACGAAACCTGTTCGGTCAGTTTCTTTCCCGACGCCCAGGCCGTCACCACGTGCGAAGCCCCGAGCACTCCGAGTGTCAGCGTCGCGTCGGAAGTTCCGATCACCAACTCGGCGAGGGTCGGTGGCGCAGGAGCTCCCAGTACCAACCCCAGTGCCGAGGCATCCACGTCGGTCGGCTCCACGTCGAGTAGATACAGGCTCATTCCGGGGGGCCCGAGTGGATGACGGTGAGTTCGCTGCGAGTGACCGCCCGTCCCGTGGAAACCTCCCACGACTGTCCGCGCGCCCACTTCTCGAATGCAATCAGGCCGGTCTTGTCTGCGGTCGCATAGTCCGCGTATTCCATCGAGCCGGAAGGGGCCGTACCCGTCGTACCCTCGGCCGTGAACTTCGCCGTTCCACTTTCGATCTTGCGGTGAACCTTGTCGTCGAGAATGACGTCGCCGTTCGGGACCAGGTTGGTTCCTTCTCGACGCATCCAGAGAGTCATCTCCAATTCGCCCTCGTCGTCCTCGACCGTCAACCAACGACGACCGGTCGAACCGTCGAGAAGGTGCTCACGCCAGATGTACCCCTCTTCGTCGAGCGTGATGGTCCCTCGAACAACATGGTCGATACCCGCGTACGTGATGATGTCGCCGACCCCGATCTTGTGGGGGTCGTACACCTCGGGATAGTCGGCGAGCGGGTCGACGCGAGCACTCGGCTTGCCCTGGCGTCCACGCAGGACCACAAACACGACGGCAGCGATCACTACGAGTATCAGGACAACTATCAGCACGTTGGTCAACGGTTTCTCCGAAATCGTCTCGGCAGGGTTGCCGCGGGCCATACCCTACCGATCCGTTCTCAGCCTTTTCGGATGAGACTGCCGGCAATCCGGCCTGTCGCCGACCGGACAGGTCTCCAGCGCCGCGGGCAGATCGAAAGACTGCCCCGGCGCACCTTTGCGTTTACGCTCAGCCCGAGGAACTCCGCGCGAACGAAAGCCGGTCGACTGACGATGAGCAAGAACACGGAGCCGTCTGCCCGCACCGTCATGCACACACCACGATTCTGGTTGACACCATTGATAGTGGTCACCCTCTTGATGTCTGCGCTGGCAGCGTTGTACATGGGCGGAATACTCGACCCCAAGAAACACCTGGACCAGTTCCCGATCGCCCTGGTCAACCAGGACGAGGGCGACACCCTCCCCGGTGGCGACCCCGCCGACCGCAAGAACTTCGGAAACGACATCGTCGCCGGCCTCGAAAGCGGAATCGACCACCAGAAGATCGACCTGCAGCAGATCGGTATCGCCGAAGCCCAATCGCGGTTGAACTCCGGCACGCTGTACGGCGCGATCGTGATTCCCAGTGATTTCACGAAGAGGACGATCATCCTGGCGGAGGCCAGCGTCGTCGCCGGTGACGTAGAGCAACCGATCATCACGATCTACACCAATCCTCGCGCCGGTTCCGTCTCGGCATCGCTGGTCCAGTCGATCGGAACCACAGCCCTCGCCTCGGTCAACAAGAACATGGGCGAGCAACTCACCGCCCTTGTCACCGCGCAGTTGGAAGCGGGAGGCACCGGAACCCAGATCTCCGGAGCGAGCCGCCTGCTGCTCGAAAACCCGGTGAACGTACTCACGGTTGCCCACGATCCGCTTCCCGACGGAACCGGATTCGGTTTGGTGGCATTCTATTTCGCGCTGCTGTTGGTCCTTGCGGGATTCACCGGAGCAACCGTGGTCAATTCCTTGGTGGACGGCATGCTCGGATACGCGCCTACCGAATTCGGTCCACTCTTCGTTCAGAACGACGTTGTGGGTATCAACAGGTTTCGAACGCTGCTCGTCAAATGGGCATTCATGATCGTGTTGTCCGGCATAGTCTCCGCGTTGTTCCAGTGGATCAGTCGCGCCCTCGGAATGCCGGTCACTCACGGGCTTGCATTGTGGGAGTACGGCGCGCTGGTCATCACAGCGGTGGGCATCACGGCGATGTCGGTGATGGCCGCGTTCGGCTCGTTGGGCATGTTGATCAACCTGTTCGTGTTCGTCATTCTCGCGCTGCCCTCGTCCGGTGGCACCATCCCCCTCGAAGCCAGCCCCAGGTTGTATGCCTGGCTGGCGCAATTCGAGCCGATGCACCAGATCTACATGGGCACGCGATCGATCCTGTTCTTCGGCGCACGCGGTGAGGCAGGCCTGCTGCATGCCGTCTGGATGACGTTGGTGGGGCTACTGATCGGCGTCGTACTCGGCATCGTGACCACCCGTTTCTACGACCGCAAGGGCTACGAGCGCACCCATCGCCGCAAGGTGGCGTGACATGGTACCCAGCCGGGATTTGATCGAAACCTGTTGAGCCGATTCAATGTGATTGCGCGTTTCGGGAATCTTCGAGCCCCTTCCGCACGTTGTACAACTATGGCTAATTACAAAACAGTCAATCCCGCGACAGGTGAAACCGTCAGGGAATTCGATACTTTGGATGACGCCGGAGTTGAAGCCGCACTTGCGAACACGCATCGCGGCTACTTGACCTGGCGCAACAGTGCGCCACAGCAGCGTGCGGCAGTCCTGAGCAAGACCGCCGAACTGTACACAGAGCGCGCAGACGAACTGGCCCGAATGATCTCCTTGGAGATGGGTAAGCCGGTCCGCGAGGCCAAGGGCGAAGTACAACTCTCGGCCGCGATCTATCAGTGGTATGCAGACCACGGTCCGGCACTGCTCGAGGAAGAACGACTCGACGTTCCCGGGGCCGAGGAGTCGGTTGTGTACCGGCGACCGATCGGCGCTCTCATCGGCGTCATGCCGTGGAACTTCCCGTACTACCAAGTCGCCCGCTTCGCGGCACCGAATCTGATGCTCGGTAACACGATCATTCTCAAGCACGCATCGAACTGTCCGCAGTCGGCGCTGCTGATGGAAGAGATTCTGCGACAAGCCGGATTGCCGGACGACGCCTACGTCAACGTCTTCGCGACCAACGAGCAGATCGCGGACATGATCGCCGATCCCCGAGTTCAAGG
>NZ_LVCT01000686.1:0-2404 GCF_001647205.1 Rhodococcus sp. EPR-134 | reverse complement strand
CAGACGTGTTCATCGTCCTCGATTCCGACGACATGGATGCCACCGTCAAGTCCGCAACCAAGGCACGTCTGTCCAATGCCGGCCAGGCCTGCAACGCGGCCAAGCGTTTCATCGTCACCGAAGATTTCTACGACGACTTCACCAACAAGTTGGCGACGTCCTTCGAATCCGTCACTGCCGGTGACCCGTTGGACGAATCCACAGTCTTGGGTCCGCTCTCTTCGCAGAGCGCGGCAGACACTCTGATCGAGCAGATCGACGACGCTGTGTCCAAGGGTGCCACGCTGCTGACCGGTGGAAAGAAGATCGACGGCCCGGGCGCCTACGTTCAACCGACATTGCTCGCAGACGTGACACCGGACATGCGGGCCTACAGCGAAGAACTGTTCGGACCTGCCGGAGTCGTCTACAAGGTCAAGTCGGCCAGCGAGGCTGTGGAACTTGCCAATTCGTCGGTCTACGGTCTGAGCGGATCCGTCTGGAGCAGCGATCTCGATTCCGCCCGGTCGGTCGCCGCAGATCTCGACGTGGGAATGGCGTTCGTCAACGAGCACGGAACGACGTTGCCCGGTCTGCCCTTCGGCGGAGTCAAGCGCTCCGGAGTCGGCCGCGAGCTGGGTCCGTGGGGAATGGACGAGTTCGTCAACAAGAAGCTGCTCCGCGTCTCGAAGAAGTAGTTCGACACAGAAGTAGCTCGACACAGAAGTAGCTCGGCGCAAAGGAAGGCCCTGACCTCGATGGAGGTCGGGGCCTTTCCTCATAACCCACGGACCAGCAAGCGGGTCCGCTGCCTGGTCACTCGCTTGCCGGCGTGGCACCCCCACGAGTGAGGCTCCACCCGAACCTCGTCGCGATGACAGCTGACACCCAGCCCAACAGTGCACCCACCAGTGGAGCAGCGACGGCGGTGTAGATCGCCTCGTTGGAAACACCAACCGACACGGCGGAGTCACCGACGAAGGCGAAATCGGTTCGGGAGGCGAAGGACGCCCACTCGATCAGGCCGGAGACAACAATAATCAGGAACCCCAGCAGGAAGCCGAAGCCGGCCAGCAGAACGTGAAGTGCGCGCATCCGGTCAGTCTGCCTGTAACACCCACCCAGATAAAACCGACCTGCTGGTATGACACTTTCACGTATCGCTCGCACTTCCGTGATCGCCGCCGCCCTCTGCGCGGGCGCAGCCATCTGTTCCGCGACGTCAGCTTCCGCGGACGTAGTCGACGTCACGATCCTTCCGGGTCTCAGCAGCGGACCGACGACGCCGTACGGAGCGGGCTGCACGTATCTGGTGGTTGCCAGGACAGCAGCGTTGAACGAGCCGAACGTCTCGATTGTCGACATGAACCGGGCGTCGACCATGTTCCCGCAGGAACTGATCTGGGACACCGTCAATCCCTACTTCACCTTGCCGGTCGTACTCGGCCACGCCATCACGCTGTGGACTCCGACTGCACCGGGCGAACACTCTCTGATGGCCTACCAGACGTCCGCGGGCGGGCCGGTCGCAACGGTCATGGTCAATCCGGCCACCCCGATGGGTCCGGGGTGCGTCGTCGCACCCTGATCCGCTAGCCCTCCAAGAAGTCGACGAGCACCCGGTTGATTTCATCGGCGGGAACCATCGGAATGCTGTGATGCGAAGAAGCTTTCAGCACCTCGACACGCGCTGCGGGAACCCTCTCCCGCACTGACTTCGACACGGTTTCCGCATCATGCACCCGTCCGTCTTGTGCGAGGACCACCAGCAACTCGACATCCAGTGCGCTCAAGGCCTCCTTCGAAGGACGTCGAGGCACTACGAGATCGGGTCGCGGTAGATCCGAAGTGCCCACTTCCACAAGAGACAGCCAGTCGGAGTCGATACTCAACTCACCTGTCTCCCAATCCAACAGTCGCCGTCGGCGCGCTCGCGACGGGGAGAGCAACAGCGGAAGCGCACGCAGAAGGTAGCCCGCCTTCATGCCGGAGAAACTCGAATTAGGATCGAGCAGAACAAGTTTCCCGACACGATTCGGTCGATGCAGCGCAAAGGCCAACGCAATCATTGCGCCATAGGAATGTCCGATCACATCAACGGTGCCGGCCCCGGTGCAATCGACTATCGAGTCCATCCACTCGATCAGATCGTCGACGGACTTCATCGGATCACCATTCGGAACGCTCCGCCCGGCATCGCCCATGGTGTCGACAGCAAAGACACGCCGGGATTTCGACAGCGCCCCAACGTTGTCGAACCACACCGTCGAAGTGGCACCTCCCCCGGACAGAAGGATCAACGGCCGCGAGTCTGCATGCCCACAGACGTTCACATGCGTGTTACCGAACCGCCCCGCGAGATCCACACCCAGCGGTTTCTGCGGCCATTTGGTCAGTACAGCGTCGTATGCGCGATTGAAGTCCA
>NZ_LVCT01000685.1:0-6797 GCF_001647205.1 Rhodococcus sp. EPR-134 | reverse complement strand
ACGAAGCGATGGCGATCGTCCACTCGCTTCGCGCACTTACCGTCGACTTGAACGTGGCGGTTTCCGGCTTTGCGAACAAGTACAAAATGCACTCCACCGACGTGCGCGCGTTGATCTGCCTTCTCGATGCCGAGCGCTCGGACACACCGGCGACACCAGGCTGGCTCGGCGCACAGCTGGGTATCAACTCGGCGTCGGTGACCGCGCTCGTCGACCGGATGGTCAAAGCGGGCCACGTAGCTCGGGAGCGAGACTCAGCAGACCGCAGGCGGGTGCTCTTGCAGGTCACACCATCGGCGGTCACTCTGGGCGAGAGTTCCTTCGGCCCACTCATTTCACGGGCGGTGAGCACCCTCGGCAATTTTACCGCCACAGAGCGAGCCACCATCGCGAGTTTCATCGCCGCGATGCGAGCGGACGTGGAGCGGACTCGAGTCGATAGGGAGCCCTCCCGGTGACTCGCATACTTCCCGCGGGAGAACGCGCATTGCTCGTGGACTTCGATTCCGAAGCTGGCGTTCTAGCGTTCACCGAAGCACTGACGCGTAACACCCCGGTCGGGGTCGAAGACTTCCTCCCCGCAGCTCGCACGGTCCTGGTCACGTGCACCCCGGCGGCAGATCTCACGTACGTCCGGAAGTGCTTGAACGATCTCGAGCAGACCGATTCTGCCGCGACCCCAGACGAGCATTCCGAGACGGATGCACTCACCATCGCCGTCAGGTACGACGGGCCCGACCTCGACGACGTCGCACAGTCTCTCGGAATGAGCCGTTCCGAGGTGGTTGCGGCCCATACCGGGGCGATGTGGCGTTGCGCCTTCATCGGATTCGCACCCGGCTTCGCCTACCTGACTTCAGGCGACACTCGGCTCGACGTTCCACGTCGAACTCAGTCGCGAACCGCAGTGCCAGCCGGTTCCGTCGCCCTGGCCGCTGGATACAGCGCGATCTACCCGCGGGCATCGCCGGGTGGCTGGCAGATCATCGGGAGCACCGACGCCGTGATGTGGGACCTGAACTCAACGCCACCGGCCGCCGTTCAGCCCGGGTGCCGCGTGCGCTTCGTCAACGAGGACGACCGATGAGCGGTCTGGAGATACTCGACACCGGGCCGCTGAGCTTGATCCAGGACCTCGGACGGACCGGACACCTTCGCTCGGGCGTCGGGGTTTCCGGTGCTGCGGACAGGCGATCGCTCAAACTCGGCAATCGACTCGTCGGCAACGACGAGGGCGCGGCAGGCGTCGAGGTCCTTCTGGGCGGGCTGAGCATTCGGGCGCAGCAACAAGCAACGATCGCGTTCACCGGTGCGCCTGCACAGGCCTACCGCGACGGCATTCCGGTCGGGCATTCGAGCGTGATCGATCTGCGGGCTGGGCAGACCGTCCGCCTGGACTACGCACCGAGTGGACTGCGGACGTATCTGACCGTCCGAGGCGGCATTGTGGTTCCCGAGATCCTGGGATCGCGCAGCACCGACACGATGTCCGGGATCGGTCCGGCGCCTCTCGAGCCTGGTGTTTTTCTCCCGATCGGGCCATCGCCGACCACGTTCTCAGCCGTCGACCTCGCACCGGTGCCGCCGATGGCAAACGAGACTCTCGCCATTCGAGTGGTGTTCGGTCCTCGCGCAGATCGATTCACCAACCCCGAAACACTCCTCCAGGGCCGATGGGCGATCTCGACCGACTCGGACCGAATCGGCGCACGCGTCGATCGCGTCGGCGCCGACGAACTACTTCGAAGAACAGACGACACCGAACTGCCCACCGAAGGCGTGGCACTCGGATCGATCCAGGTCCCACCCAGCGGCCAACCTGTCGTGTTCCTCGCCGATCACCCCATCACCGGCGGCTATCCGGTGGTGGGAGTGGTCGAGGACGCAGATATCGACCGACTCGGCCAAGCCCGCCCGGGTCAGCACATCCAGTTCGTCGGGGCCTGAGCACGCCGAGCGATGGCGTGTCGGACCCAGCCGTCACACTGATGTCGTGCGAGTTGTCCTGGTCCCCGGTAGTACGACGTCCACGGGAGCTGTGACGGCAACTGTCCTACGGACCGATCCCGCTGGAACGCCGCTCGCCGATCCCGTCGAATACCCCGACCTGATCGCAGCGGTACGCACCATCGAGGAAGCCGAGCACCCGCGGTGGGTGTGGCCGAGTACGGCTACCGTATACCCACCTCTACTGCGGGCAGGCGTACGGGTTCAACGGTGCCACGACATCTCCCTGACCCGCGCGATACTCGGAATGCGCGCCGGCAAACCGTCACCGCCCGCCGAGGAGTTCGACGACGATCGACTCGGACTCTTCGACACTGCACCCGTTCTCGATCCCCTCGCCGTCGTCACCGAATTCGCCGAGCAGCGCGCAACCATCGGCGCGGACGCTCGACTGGACTTGTTGATCGCAGCAGAATCGGCCGGCGCTCTCAGCGCCGCCGAGATGACGCACACGGGCCTTCCGTTCTCGACGCAGAAGCATCGCGAACTCCTCGAAGAACGGCTGGGGTCGCGGCCGACGGGATGCGACCTCCCCGCTCGTATGCAGGAACTTGCCGCACAGATCAGTGAGGTCTTCGGGCGCACCGTCAATCCTTCGTCTTCGGTGGAGATCACCGAGGCGTTCGGTCGTCAGGGCATCGAACTTCCGTCGACGCGCAAGTGGTTTCTGCAGGAGATCGATCATCCGGCTGTGCCGCTACTCCTTCGTCATCGCGAACTCGCCAAGCTGTACAGCACCAACGGTTGGCAGTGGATGGACAGTTGGGTGCGGGGAGATCGATTCCGTCCGATCTACGTTCCCGGTGGTGTCGTGTCCGGCAGGTGGGCGAGTCGAGGCGGCGGGGCCCTCCAGATTCCGAAGACCATGCGCTCGAGCGTCGTCGCCGATCCGGGCCACGTGTTCGTCGTCGCCGACGCCGGTCAGCTCGAACCCCGAATTCTGGCCGCCATGTCCGGCGACCGCCGCATGATGGCTGCCGCCGGCGACGACGATCTGTACGCACTTGTCGGTGCAGAAGCCTTCGGCGGGGATCGCGCAAAAGCCAAGGTCGCAATCCTCGGAGTCCTGTACGGGGCGACGGCGGGTGAAGCCAAAGCACTGCTCGTCTTGTTGCGGAAGCGATTCCCGGTCGCCGTCGAGTACGTCGAGCAAGCTGCCAAGGCAGGTGAGCGCGGCGAGGTGGTGAAGTCACTGCTCGGCCGGGCCTGTCCCCCACCGTCTCCCGACTTCTACTCCCACGGCGACGCTCATGCCCGCGGTCGTTTCACGCGAAACTTCGTCGTTCAGGCCACTGCGTCCGAGTGGGCGTTGTGCCTGCTCGCCGACCTCAGGCGCCGCCTCGCCGAAGATCCGGACGGCGAGTTGGTCTTCTTCCAGCACGACGAAGTGGTCGTGCATACCCGAAACCCCGAGTCAGGTGCCGCCCACGTGCTGGCCGCCGCGGCTTCGGCAACTCGATTGTTGTTCGGCGACACAGTCGTTCGTTTTCCTATGGACGTCGCAGCCCGCGAGACTTACGGCAAAGGCACTTCGTAGCGTCGTCAATTCCACTCCAAGTGGTTCCACCACGCCCGTATTGCGTGTTCTACTGGAAAACGTTGCTTTGTTGGTGCTGGTCGACTGTGTTCGAGGAGAACCATGACCAAGCTGGATACAACTGATGCAGAACGGAACGAGCGCGGAACGGTCAAACGCCTTCGCGTGCCGATCTTCACCGTGATCGCGCTTGCAATCTTTGCCTTCGTCGCAGGCGGATTCGGCGGTTCTTTCCAGGGCAAACTCGCCGAGGTTCAGAAGAACGACAACGCCTCGTACCTGCCGAGTTCCGCAGAATCGACGATCGTCAGCAATCAATCCGCGAACTTCCTCGCAGTCGAGACGATCCCTGGTTTTGTTCTGTTCCATCGAGATTCGGCCCTCACCGAGGCGGACAAATCTGCAATCAACTCGGCGTACGGCGCCATTGCCGGCATCTCCGGGGTAGACGCCGACGGAATGCAACCCACTCAGTACTCCGCCGACGGCACAACTGCGTCGATCTTCGTGCCACTCGTCGCCAAGGACGGAGACACATCCGTGGCAGGCGATGTCCTGGCGACCCCCGAGCAGAACGTCATCGACGCAGCAAAACAAGCAGCTGGTGATGTCGAGGTACTCCCAGCCGGGCCAGGTGGGCTACTCGTTGCGTTCATCGACGCCTTTGCCGGTCTGGACGGAGCGCTCCTTGGCGCGGCACTCCTGGTCGTGATCCTCATCCTGCTTGTCGTGTACCGATCGCCGGTGTTGTGGTTCTTCCCGCTGTTCTCCGCGCTCCTCGCCATCGGCTTGTCGTCGATGGTGATCTATTTCCTCGCGAAAGCCGAATTACTCACTCTGACCGGACAATCTCAAGGCATCCTTTTCGTGTTGGTGATCGGTGCCGGTACCGACTACGCCCTACTCTTGATCTCTCGCTATCGCGAAGAACTGCACACGTATCCCAACCGCTTCGACGCGATGATCAAGGCCTGGCGCGAGTCTGCGCCGGCCATCACCGCTTCGGCTGTCACCGTGATTCTCGGTCTGCTTTGCCTGACGTTCTCTCAACTCAACTCCAACAAGAGCCTCGGACCCGTCGCCGCCATCGGGATCGCCTGCACCTATCTGGTGATGATGACGTTCATGCCGGTCGCTCTGGCCGCCACCGGACGGTGGGTCTTCTGGCCGCGCAAGCCCAAGGTCGATCACGCCGCAGACCTTACGACGCACGGGATGTGGGGCAAGATCGCCGAGGCCGTCGGCAGCAAGGACCGCCCACTGTGGATCGGCGCCACAGTCTTGTTGATCATCCTGTTCGCGGCCGGGATCGGCAGTCTCAAAACCGATGGCCTGACATCCACCGAAAGCTTCACCAATCGTCCCGACGCTGTTGTCGGACAAGAACTCTACGACTCGAAGTTCGATCCCGGAGCCGGCGCACCGGCCGTGATCACCGCAAACGCCGACCAGGCCGACGCCGTCATCAAAGCAGCCAGCGGCGTCGAAGGTATCTCGCAGGATCCCGGCGCCGTCTGCACCCAGGTGGACGTCGCAAAGGTCAGCGAGCTGATCAAGACCAACCCCGCTGCCGTCGCACAAGCCGCCGCTGCGGGTTGCGCCCCTGCGGCTTTCACCGTTGCACCGATCGACGGCCGAACCATGATCAATGCAACCCTCGCCGACTCTTACGATTCGCCGCAGGCACTCGAAACTGTCAAGCGACTGCGGACTGCCGTCCACGACGTGCCCGGCGCCGACGCGCTCGTCGGCGGCAGCACGGCCACCACCCTCGATGTCCAGGCCGCCTCGGTCCGCGACAGAAACCTGATCATCCCGATCGTGTTGGTGGTGATCTTCCTGGTCTTGGCCGCTTTGCTCCGCGCTCTGCTGATCCCGGTGATTCTCATTGTCACCGTGGTACTTTCCTTCGCGGCGACCCTCGGTGTGAGCGGATTCTTCTTCACACACGTATTCGGGTTCGCCGGGGCGGATCAATCGTTCCCACTGTTCGCCTTCGTGTTCCTGGTCGCTCTGGGTATCGACTACAACATCTTCCTGATGACCAGAGTCCGGGAGGAGACCGGAGAATTCGGTACCCGTGCAGGTGTCCTGCGCGGTCTTGCGGTGACCGGGGGTGTGATCACGTCAGCCGGAATCGTCTTGGCCGCAACATTTGCCGTACTGGGCATCCTGCCGCTGGTCTTCCTCGCCGAGATCGGATTTGCCGTGGCCTTCGGTGTGTTGCTCGATACGATCATCGTGCGCAGTGTCCTGGTGCCTGCGCTCTCTCACGACATCGGGAAACGTATTTGGTGGCCGTCCGAACTGGCCCGCGCGAAAGACTGACCGACTACAGAAACGCTTCCTTTGTCCACAGATGAAAGAGTGCGTACGCTCGCCAGGGTCGCCAGCGCTCGGACAACGCTGCGGCTTCTTTGGCCGTCGAGACCCCCAGCGCACGTTTCAACACCAGATCATCGGGTACGAATGCGTCGCGATCACCGAGAATCCGGACGGTGAGATAGTCAGCGGTCCACGGTCCGATTCCCTTTAGCGCCAACAGCTCTCGCCGAAATTGGACAGGATCCGCATTCCAGGAGAGGTCGAGGCCGTTCGCTGCCGCAGTTGCCAGCGTGTGCACTGTTCTTGCGCGCGCTGTGGTCAATCCGACGGCTTTCTGTATGCCCTCGGTTGATTGCGCTGCAACCATGTCCGGATCAGGGAAGGCAAGAAAATCCCCTTGCACCGGCGCTCCGAATGCGCTGACAAAACGACCCCCGAACGTCCTCGCCGCGCCGAGCGAAACCTGTTGTCCCAGAACGGTGAGCACTGCGGTCTCGAACCCGTCCACCGAACCGAGCACACGCAATCCTGGACGGGCGGCAACAAGTGGGGCCAACAACTCATCACTACCGAACGCCGCTTCGACAGCAGTGTGATCGGCGTCGAGGTCGAGCCAACGGCGCACGATCACCTCCAGAACTGCGGAATCCGTTACCGGCACATCGGAATCCACGACGACACCGTCGTCGGTCCACGACACCGACACGACAACGGGTCCGGAAGGCAACGGTACGACTCTGGTGTGAACACCGTCGTCGTGACGCTCGAGGCCTGCGACGCAGTGAGCCCGCAGGGCACCGGTGAGCGGTTCGACTGCATAGGGCGCCTGAAAGCGCAGCGTCACTGCGCTCACCGGCCGGCTTCCAGATCCAGCAGAATCGCTTTCAGTTCGGGGCCACCCGCGTACTGCCCGAGGCTGCCGTCGCTG
>NZ_LVCT01000684.1:0-32063 GCF_001647205.1 Rhodococcus sp. EPR-134 | reverse complement strand
ACCACCGAATAGCTTGCAGTGTGGCCGTATTCGATCTCGGGAAGATGACGCAACACTTCGCGTCGAAACCCTTTCGCGAGTTGGAAATCCAAGCGCAGATCGAATTCTCGACGCGCACCGGCAAAGTACTCGTCCAACTCGCGAGCGACAGTGTCCAGCCTGCGCGGGTAATGAAGCACACGAGGGCTGACGGTGTCCGCCAATCGTTCCAGAACGAGGTCGTGCCCTTCGACGGCAAAGGCAACCCGCACCAGGCCGACATCAGTTGCCGCCAGCAGCAGCTTTCCGACCGGCGAATCGACGGTTCGATATGCCACGTCGATCAATTCGGCTTCGGACGCCTGAGCAGCCAGGCGCGCCCGTAGGCGGATCATGGCGTCGGCGTCAACGGCTGGAAGTGCCTCGAACACATCGTTACTCATGAGTGACTCCCTTCCGCAGCGGTAGCGGACAAGTAGGTTCTTCGTAGGGTGGCGATACCGTCCGCACCCGCGCGCCTGGCGGCTGCCGGCGTGTTGCCGAGGATGTCCGCGATCTCTGCGTACGGCAGCCCACCCAGAAAGTGATAGGCGACCGCCGCACGTTGTTTGAGTGGTAGTTGTTCGAGTGCGTCCCAGAGTTCGTGATCCCACGTGCCCGGCACGCCGATTCGCGTCGGCAACTCCGGAACGTCGTCTGTCGGCACGGCCACGCGGGCACGCACTCGGGTGATGTCGATCGCCTTGCGGTGCGCGATGGTGACCAGCCAGGCTTCGATGTTCGCGTCCGGGTTCAGATCCGGGTATGCCCGCATCGCCGCGATGAACGTCTCGGACCACGCGTCCTCGGCGTCGACGGGCCCGACCACCGCGCGGCAGACACGGAGGACCACTGCACCGTATTCGGTCACGACGTCTTCGAACGGTTTGAGTGTCACGACCGGTAGACGTTCCCGATCACCGAATTGTGAGCCGAGCGCATCAGAAGAGGACATCCGATTCGCCGCCGTGCTCGCGGTCGAGCAGGAACCGCTTACGTTCGAGGCCGCCGGCGAAACCGGTCAGACTTCCGTCGCTACCGACCACGCGATGACAGGGAACGATGATGCTGATCGGATTCTTGCCGTTTGCCGCGGCGGCAGCACGGATCGCAAGCGGGTTACCCAAAGTTTGCGCGAGCTCCATGTAGGTCCAGGTTTCGCCGTACGGGATCGTTCGCAAGGTGTCCCACACCCGCTTCTGGAACTCGGTACCCACGGGCGCCAGCGGCACGGAGAACTCCGTGCGATCACCCTCGAAGTACTCGGTGAGCTGCGATTCGACTTCACCGAAGACCGCCGAGGAACGATCACCGAACGTGGACTCGTCCGGCTTGTGGCGATGCTCCGCCATGTACAGACCGCAGAGGTCGTCACCTGCTGCTACCAGCGTCAACGCTCCGATCGGCGAGTCGATCACAGTGTGCGTACGGATAGCCGTCATGTCTCGATCCTTCCAGGTTGCGCGGTGCGGCAGGCAGCGGGTGAAGTGATTGTCCGCGCCGGCACCGACACCTCGAAGACGCCGCGGGCCTCGTGAATGTGAGATTTACCTGTACTTTGACGTCACATCAGGCAGTATCGAGGGATGGCTCTAGTTTTGCCCGGCAGCTCCACCGTCGTCCGCTCCGTCGGCGACGTGGTGCACTGGTCCCTGTCCACGGTCGCTTTTGCGGTCACCCTGCCCACTCGACTCGAGGCGCTCCTCTTCTCGGTCGAGAGGTTGGTGGCGCGCATCAACCAGATCGCCGACAACGCCGACCGCGTCGTCATCGGAGCTGCCGCCGTGACCGTTCGCGCTGAGACACTGGTCGAGGCCGTCGAGCAGACGTCGGACATCGCGGGACAACTCCTCGAGATCTGCGAGCCCATCGCCCTACAGCTCGCGCCGCTGGCCGCCAGGTTCGCCGACGACCTTTCCGAGGCAGAGGTCAGCGCCGCGATCAAGCTGATCGACCAACTACCGGAGCTCACCGACCGGGTGGCCGCGGTGTTGCCCATCCTCGGAACCTTGGACTCCGTCTCGCCCGAGATCCACGAACTCCTCGGAGTGGTCAAGGACCTGCGGCAGGCGATCGTCGGGGTGCCTGGCTTTCACTTCTTTCGCAAGCGGGGCGAAGCCAAGCTGGATTGAAATTTCAGGCGGAGTAGCCGTTGGTCCCGGCCCGCGCCATGACGACCTTCGGAACGACCGCTCGAGACGAGAGCTTGAGCAGACCGTCCACCAACTCCACGATGTCGTCGACCTTGATCATGGTGTCCGGTGTGATCCGATCGTGTGTCCATGCCGACATGTCGGTGTCGACGTAACCGGGAGCGATGGCCGTCGCACTGACGCCGTTTCCGGATTCCTCGGCGTTGAGTGCCTCGACCATCGAAATCAGCGCAGCTTTGGTGGCTCCGTAGACGGCCAGGCCGCTCTCGGCATACACACCGGCCATCGAGGCGAGAGCGATCACCTTCGCTCCGCCGGCAAGGTCCGCGTCCGCCGCTGTACGCAGGAGCGGCAGCGACGCTTGCAATAGTGCAAACGGTGTTCGGAGATTGACGGCAACGGTCTTGTCGAAACGTCGCATCGGGTAATCCGCTACTCGCCCACTGGTTCCCACTCCGGCGTTGAGGACGAGAGCCCTCATGGAGCCGAATCGCTCATTGTGTGTGGCGACGAGTGCTGCGGCGAAGTTCTCGTCCGCCATGTCGCCGGCCGAGACGACGACGTCCGGCGATCCGGCGCGCGTAAGTTCTTCGGCGACAACGGCGAGCCGCTCGGTATCACGGGCTGTGATGGTCAGCCCGTACCCTTGCGAAGCCAAGCGTGTTGCGATGCCGAGCCCGATTCCCTTGGAGGCGCCGGTGACCAGTGCTGATCGAGTCATTCGAATTTCCCTTGCAGTGCGTTGAGTCCGGCCGAGATCAGTTCCGGCACAGAAGATCCAGCCTTGTCGAATCCCCCGCCGACGGTGGCTCCTGCTCGGAATCGGTGATCGATGCCCTGCGCCACGACGGCGAGTTTGAAGAACCCGAGCGCCATGTAGAAGTTCCAATGCGCCAGTTCACGACCCGACACGGACGAATACCGTTGCGCCAGATCGACAACGGACGGTAGCGACGGGCTCGTCCACGCAGCAGGCTCACCCAGAACCAGATCCAGCGCGGGATGCCGATAGACGCACATCATCGCGATGTCCGCCAGCGGATCGCCCAGCGTCGACAGTTCCCAGTCCACCACTGCGGCAACCTTGGTGACGTCGTTCGCCGCGAGAATCGTGTTGTCGATCCGGTAGTCGCCGTGCACGATCGACGAGGCTGATTCCGCCGGAATCAATTCCGCGAGGCTCGACGCCAACCTGTCCACGTCGGCCGAGTCCTCGGTCTTGACGCGTGACCATTGACCGGCCCACAACTTCACCTGGCGGGCTACGTAACCGTCGGGTCTGCCGAGTTCGCCGAGACCCACTGCGGTGTAGTCGACGTCGTGCAGTGCAGCGAGAACACGCACCAACTCGTCGGTGCACTGCGTGACCTGCGCTGCCGGAACAGCTTCCAACTCGGTTTTGGTTCGGATCACTTGACCGGTGACGAACTCGACCACCGTGAACGACGCACCCATCACCGAGGCGTCCTCGCACAGCACGACGGTCGGCGCGACCGGCACGGCAGTGTTCTGCAACGCCGAGGTGATTCGGAACTCACGCGCAACGTCATGCGCCGACGGCGTGAGGCCGGCCGTGGGTGGACGACGGAGAATCCACTTCGAGTTGTCGTCGAAGATACCGTAGGTGAGATTGGATTTGCCGCCTGAAATCAGTTCGGCTCGCAACTCACCGCTCACCTCGACGCCTGCGGCTTGCAGATACTTGTGGAGCGCCGCGAGATCGAGTCCTGGAAAGTCCGTCACTTCGACTCCTCCCGAGCAGCGCGCTTCGCAGCTCCGACAACACGTTTCGCAATTGCCCAGCGATGAACCTCGGACGGGCCGTCGTAGACGCGGAAGGGACGCACTTCGCGGGACAAGCGTGCCAGCGGCAGATCGCCGGACACGCCCATTCCGCCACACATCTGAATGGAGCGGTCCACGATCCGGAAGATCGCCTCGGCAGCGTAGGTCTTGGCGATGGACGTCGCGTTGCTCGCGTGCCCGCCCTGATCGAGTTCGAAGCAGGCCTGCACCAGAAGTGCGCGGCTGGCTGCGATGTCGATCTCGTTGTCGGCGACCATCTTCTGGATCATTCCGAGATCACCGAGTTTCGAGCCGAAGCCTTCTCGTTCGGCAACTCTGGCCACGGCGACGTCGTGGCCGCGGCGCGCTGCACCGAGCCAGCGCATCACGTGCGTCATGCGGGCGGGACCGAGGCGAACCTGCGCGTAGGCGAAACCTTGATCGACCTCACCGAGAACGGCCTCGTCGGGTACGAAGAGATCCTCGAACGTGACCTCGCAGTGCCCGCCGATCATGGCCTTGTCGAGGGTGTCGATGTGTCGACCCACTACCAGGCCGGGAGTATCCGTCGGCGCCAGGAACATGGTCGCTCCGCCGCGCTGCCCGGGCTCACCGGACGTGCGCGCCATGATGATGAAGAACCCGGCGCCGTCGGCGCCGGTGATGAACCATTTCTTACCGTTGATCTTCCAGCCACCGGGGACTTTCTCGGCGCGGGTGTTCAAAGCCGAAGGATCGGATCCCGCTCCCGGCGCGGGTTCGGTCATGGCGAATGCCGACCGCATGTCCCCGCTTGCGAGCGGCGCGAGGAACTGCTGCTTCTGTGCTTCGTTCGCCACGTGGGCCAGCATGTGAACGTTGCCCTCGTCCGGCGCCGCGATGTTGAGCGCCGTCGGCCCGAATAGCGAGTAGCCGGCTTCCTCGAAGACCGGCGCGCGATCACTCATGTTGAGTCCGTGTCCGCCGTACTCGATCGGCGCATGCGGGGCGAAGACACCGGCTTCTTTTGCTGCCGACTGCATCTCGATGCGGATTGCATCGCCACCCGCTACAGCGATGTCACCGGCGTGTTCGTCTTCGATGGGGAGCACTACGTTGCGCGTGAAGTCGCGCGTCTTCTCGATCAGCGCCACCACCTCGGGCGCGTACGTCAGATCGATTGCCACCAGCCACCTCCGAAAGAACATCCCGACCGAGCGATCGCTCGGTATCAGCACTCTCGCACACGCCGACGCGTCGGGTCAACAATCCTCGAGCATCGCCTCGCCCTGATCGAGCCGGCCGGCAACCACCATGTCGCGGTACAGATCGTCCTTGTCCATGAGCTCGTCATGGTTGCCGATGTTGCGGATCCGACCGTCTTCCATGACCACGATCCAGTCGGCGTCACGCACCGTCGAGAGCCGGTGAGCGATAGTCACCACGGCCCCGGTGCGCGCACGTTCGTTGATCGCGTCGACAATCGCGGCTTCGGTGAGCGTGTCGACCTGGGCAGTGGCTTCGTCGAGCAGAAGCAAAGCACTCGGCCGCAGAACTGCGCGCGCCATCGCGATCCGCTGACGTTGGCCGCCCGACAGCGAAGTGGCCGTCAGAGCGGTGTCGAGTCCGTTGGGCAGGGCCTCGATCGCGTCGTCGAGCCGGAGCAAGCGCAGAACGGCCTGGACTTCTTCGTCCGTCGCATCGGGATGGCTGAAGACGACGTTCTCCCGAATCGTTCCGGGCACCACCGGTGTCTCCTGCTCCACGTATGCGAGACTCTCGCGCACAGCGCGGTGATCGAGCGCGTCGTAACCGACTCCATGCAGGAGAACCTCACCCGATCGCGGTTCGACAAATCGCAGCACGGTCGAGAGCAAGGTCGTCTTTCCTGCACCCGACGGGCCGACGATGGCCATGTGCCCACGCGTCGGAATGACCAGCGAGACATCGCGCAACGCCGGCTGGTTCGATCCGTGGTAGCTCACGGTGACGTCGCGCAACTCGATCAGCGGCGCGGCAGCGTTGGTTTTCGCGACCACGTCCACGACCTCGTCGTACTGCTCGGTGGGCAACGACTGCATCTCGCGAATCCGGATAGCTGCCGCGATTCCCGACTGAACGGAGGTCACGTTCTGCGCAAGCTCCGACACCGGCCCCATCAGGGTGAAGGCGTAGAGCAAAAACGCGATGAGCGTCGAGACTGCCATTTCGCCGTCGGCGACTCGCCAGGCACCGAAGCCCAGGATGGCAATGATCGATCCTTGAATGGCGGTCCACGCGACAGTCCACGCGGTTGCCGACACTCGCACCGCCGTGATCGCATGCTTTTTCGCATCGGACGCATTGTTCGTCACCAGAGCCCCGACGCGATCCTCGGCGAGGGAAACCTTGACCGTCCGGATCGCACGCAAGCCACCCTCGAGAACGCCGCCGAGCTGACCGAGCGATTCCTGGGTTCGCGCTTCCGCTGCGGAAATCCGAGGCATCAGAACCGCAAAGAGTATGGAGGCGAACACGATTGCCACCATGGTGACGCCCAACAACGGCAGATCCAGTACGCCCATCAGAACAATCGTTCCGATGGTCAACGCGGCTGCGTTCAGAATATTCACCGCGGCCGACGACGCAGCCTCCCGCAGCAGCAAGGTGTCAGACGTGACCCGGGTGACCAATTCACCCACGGATCGCGATTGCAGCGAAGGTACGGTCGCCGCCAGGAATCGCTTCACCAGCGACGACCTGGCGTCGAAGACAACCTTCTCGGCGGCGGTTCCGAGAACGATCCACTGAGCACAACCGAGCACGGCACCGACGATCAGAAGGACGACGAGCGTGAGGATAGGTCCTTTCAGCGACGCACCGGTATCGAGGGTGTCGAGAACCCACTTGGTGACCATGGGCGTTGCCAGCGTCGCCGCGGAGCCGCACAGCGCCAGTACCAATCCGAGAAGGAGCGACGGCAGATGCGGTCGAGCGAACTCCGAGAGGACGCGGAGATTGCTCCATTTCGGTGCGGGCTGAGAAGCGTCGGATTCAAGCATGAATTTATGGAACACGAATGTTCCATAAAGGGCAAGAGAAATTCCGATTCGGAAACACTGGATACCGAAACCGGACACGGCTACGCTTCGGATTCGTGACAACGATCCACAGCGCACCAGAACAAAGCGCGACCCGCGAGCGCACACGGAAGGCCATCCTCGATGCTGCCGTTTCGGTGTTCGCATCCAAGCCTGCTGCGACCCTCAGCGAGATCGCGTCGGCCGCAAAGGTCGGCCGGACCACTTTGCACCGCTATTTTCCCGAACGGTCAGACCTGGTCGACGCAGTCGCGGCCGAGGCCACCCGCGCCGTCGGAGAGGCAGCAGCAGCAGCTCGACTCGGCGAGGGTACGGGAGCCGAAGCGCTGGTTCGCCTGTGCCATGAATACTTCGAACTGGCCGACCTCTTGACGGTCCTGTTCTTCACTCCCGGTGTGTATCAAGAAGATTCGTTTGCCGAGTCCGCGTCGAACGACGACTCAGTCACCGATGCCATCGAGCGCGGACACTCCGACGGTTCCATCGACCCCGACATGGGTTCGGACTGGGTGCAGAACCTGCTGTGGTCACTGCTCTACACGTCGATGGACTACGTGAACCGCGGTTCCGGGACGCGCCTACAAGCCTTGGACCTGACGGTTCGCAGCCTCCGCCGCGGAATCGCCCCCGATCCCGCGGTCTAGGTTGTCGGCTGCTTGAACAGCGGCACGCCGTTTGGTCACGCCTAGTTTGCGGTAGATCGAGCGAATGTGAGTCTTCACAGTGGGATAGGCGATGCCGAGGTGCGCAGCGATCTCGTCTGCAGTCATCGTAGTTCGCAGAAAAGTGAGGATCTCTTTCTCACGTTCCGTCAGGACTCCGGCGAGTTTGGCAGAGAGCTGGCCCCGTTTTTCCAGAATCGTGCGCAGGAGCTCCTGGTGTCTCGACCCCCGGACCGCGTGCGCTGTCAGGAGGTCGACAACTACCGGATCGCCGCTCAGAAATGGGGCGAGAATGCGCTCGGGGATTGCTTCCGCCAGCGCACGATCCAACTGCTCGTGTGCCTGCGGTCCACGCCCGGCGACGGAGCTCAGGGCGGCAGACGTGACAAGGGTGCTCACCAGCGCATATCGCGGCAGCGCGGCCGAGGTTGCCAAGCGAAGCGCTTGAGCCGACGGTTCCGGATCCCCCATGACTCGGTAGAGCTCCGCGAGAAGCGCGTGAGCGACCGCAGCACCTGTTCTGGTCAGCGTGGGCATTGCGATGCGGCGAGCTTGCTCGTCCTGTCCTTGAGCGTGGGCGAGCCAGGCCGTGGTGACGCGCCGCAGCGTATCCCAAGGAATGCCGTGCTTGTCCGCAGTGCTCACGCCTCGCAGCAGACGAGCGGCGTTGTGGTACCGGTCTTCCCGGTTCAGAGCGATCAGGCTCATCACCAGGTACAGACGGGCGAGCGCCTCGAAATTGGTTCCGGGACTGCCCTCCACGATGATCGAGTCGAACTGAGCGATCGCCTCCTCGAAGTCGCCACGCCAGTAAGCGATGCACCCTCGATTCGACTCTGGGAGACCACCTTCGAAGCGTTCCCAATCGGACGCCACATCTCGCGCAGGAAGGCCGTCGAGGATCTGTTCGGCTTCGGTGAATGCTCCCGCGTGGGTCAGCGCAAAGGCCAAGTTGGACTGTGCAAGACGCAATGTCTCCGTGCGCGACTGCAACTGCGCCTCGTCGCCGGCGGAGCGAAGTAGCGCGATGGCACGAGGAAGGTCACGACGAAGCCTGACCTCGGTCCATCCGAGGAGGAAAAGCGCGGACGGGTAATCGTCCTCGGGCTCGCACTGGGCGAGCGCGTGACGCGCGCGATCGGCGATGACGGCCTTGGTCGAGGTGTCCGGAGCGAGCAGCAGGTCGGTGAAGCAGACGACAAAATCGTCGGACGCCACCCGCAGACCCTGCCCGCGGAGAAACTCAGCGCCGTACGGATCACCGCTGAGATCGCGGCAGCACGCCCGTATCAGCAGGATGTGCGGATCGTGGGGATCGGGATGAGCAAGGCAGAGCTGCTCGAGTTCCCTGGTGTGAGATTCGAGAATCAAACGAAGCCAGTTTTTCCGCAGGACTCGTCGAGCCTGCTCCGCCTCACCAGAGGCGAGTGCGTCACGCACGGCTTCGATCATGTGTCGAAGATACTCGAGACGTTCGATGTCCGTGGAAATCCGGTCTCATCCGCTTCGGATGAGACCGCGATCGAAGCCTGCGGAAACCAGTGAGAATTGCCGGAATCAACCGAAATGCGCTAGTCGGCGGAATCCCGGTGCGCAGGCCTGACACGAAACGGATAAGACACATGAGCTTCTGGGAAAGCCTCGGCTGGATGCTGTGGGCAACCGTCTTCATCGGATATCTCTTCGCGCTGTTCGCGATCATCGCCGACCTGTTCCGCGACCACAAGCTCAGCGGTTGGTTGAAGGCCGTCTGGGTGTTCTTCCTACTCTTCCTGCCCATCCTCACCGCGCTCGTCTATCTCGTCGCCCGCGGCGAAGGGATGACGGAACGCAGCAACAAGGCCGCACGCGACGCCGAGAAGGCCGCCGAATCGTATATCCGCGAGGTCGCGGGGAAGAGCCCCAGCGAGGAGATCGCCGCAGCCGCAGCACTGCTCGAAGCCGGAGCGATCAGCGAGGACGAGTTCGCCGCACTCAAGCTGAAGGTCCTCTCGTGAGTGCCGCGCGTTTCGGCCCCGTCGACTTCTACCTTCTCGGCCTGCCTGGGCAGAGCCTCGACCCGGCCGCGCTCTCCGCACTGACCGACCTTACGGATACCGGCCTGGTGCGGCTGCTCGATCTGATCGTCATCTCCAAGTCCGAGGACGATGAACTCACCCTCATCGAAGTCGAGGAGTTGCCGAACGGCTTCGAGATCAACGTCGAGATGCTCGGCGCGTCCGGTCTGCTCGGGCATGAGGACATCACCGAACTCGCGGCAGCCATTCCCACCGGTGCCACAGCGCTGCTGGTCGCGCTCGAGCTGGTCTATCAGCGCGAACTCGCCGCACGCACCGCTGCGTCAGGCGCGGTGCTACTGGGTTACGAGCGGATACCCGCACCCGTCGTCAATGCCCTCATGGACACGATCATCCCGAAATTGGAGGTCTGACATGCCGTACATCCCGAGACGAGGCCGCCCCGGACTGCTGGGCCTCGCCGCCCGCACCGCGGTCGTCACCGGTACCGCGACCGCCGTCAGCGACGGTATGGCCACCCGCCGGCAAAGGAGAGCTCAGGCCGACTACGAGCAGGCGCAGTACGAATTTGCCCAGCAGCATGCCGCACTCCCGATGCCCACACCCGCACCCGCGGCCCCGGTCGATCTCGTCGCCGAGTTGCAGAAACTCGGCGACCTCAAATCACAAGGCCTGCTGAGCGACGCCGAGTTCCAAGCCGCGAAAGCGCGACTGCTCGGCTGATTCACCCCGACGGGCCATGGATTACCGCGCCCGCTTCCGTACCCCGACACCGATTGGAACCCACTATGTCCACGATCGCCGTCAACGTCCTGAACTTCAATCGGGCAGAGTCCGATCTCATGTTCGCTCGCCTGGCCGCGGGCGTCGGCCTGGGCACGTGGAACCACACTCGTGATCTCGGGTCACTCGACAACCAGCCGATCATCCGCCAGAACCGCGACACTCTGTACAGCAGCGCGATCATCGACGTGCGCGAGAACGTCACCATCACGGTGCCCGATACCGGCGAGCGCTACATCTCCGTGTGGGTGGTCAGTCAAGATCACTTCGGTCCCGTCATCCTGCGCGACCCGGGAGAGCACCTGCTCACGCGTGAATTGGTCGGGACCGACTACGCCGCACTGATCGTGCGCATCCTCGTCGATCCGAACAGCCCCGAAGACGTCGCCGAGGTGAACCGGTTGCAAGACGCCCTCAACATCGACGGCGGCGGAACGGGAGAGTTCCCGTTGCCCGACTACGACGAGCAATCGCAGACCGAGACCCGCGACGCACTCCTCGCACTCGCGCGAGGCATCACCACGTACGACCATTCATTCGGTACCGCTGCGGAAGTCGATCCGATCAGGCACCTGCTCGGTACCGCATCCGGCTGGGGTGGCCTTCCCGAGTACGAGGCCACCTACGTCAACTTCGACGAACGTCTCCCGGTCGGGGAATACCGTCTCCGCCTGAACGATGTTCCCGTGGATGCGTTCTGGTCGGTCTCGCTGTACAACGCGGCCGGATACTTCGAAGAGAACGCCCTGGGCGTCAACAGCATCAACAGCCTCACGGCCACCCCAGACTCCGACGGCAGCACCACCATCCGCTTCGGGGTCCATCTCGACGGCGTCGCGAACGCACTGCCCATCATGCCCGGGTGGAACTACGTACTGCGCCTGTACCGCCCCCGTCCCTCCGTGCTCGACGGCACCTGGACGGCGCCTCGTCCCGAAGCCCTGCAGCAAAGCGTTCCCCACGCACACACCACTCTCGGGTGACTCGACCTGATCACGGAGGTACAAGCCATGCGTCTGTTATTTCAGCTCGTTTCGCAATGTGTTCTCGGCGCGATCGCGCTGATCGTCGTGCATTTTGCTCTTCCTGGGGTCAGCCTGAGCGTGAACGGCTTCTTGGCCGCTATCGGTGTATTCACCCTCGCACACATGATTCTCGGCCCATTCGTGCTCAGCGTGGCACTGCACTACGCAGCTCCGCTCGCGGGTGGTGTCGGCTTGGTCGCCACACTGCTCGCGCTCTGGGTTGCGACCCTGGTCCCCGACGGTATCGAGATCAGCGGCGTCGGGTCCTGGATCCTCGCCCCGATCATCGTGTGGGTGATCACGGCATTGGGAGGGTGGATCTTCATGGCTCTCGTCATCGACAAGTGGATCAAGAGACGCAATGCCGAAAAGCTCGTGCGCAGTGTGCAGAAGGCATGAATGATCAGTTCGGAAACGGAACCCACAAGGAGTCAGCCATGCCAACTCACCCGCTCGATCGCCGCGTTCTCCTGAAGACCGCTCCGAACTTCCGGGACCTCGGTGGCATTCCTGTTGCAGACGGCACCGTCCGCGCGGGCGCGCTCTACCGTTCAGCGACTCTGGCGAAACTCGACGGCGACGACCTTGCCGCGGTCGCCGACTTGGACGTCCGGACGGTATACGACCTGAGGACCGCCGCCGAGCGCGACGGCGCACTCGACAATCTCCCTGACTCGACGCGCACAGTCTGGCTCGACGTACTTGCCGACAATGCCCAAAACGCCGCGGCCACTGGACTACTCATGACGGACCCGGTCGCATACGCCGAGACCATCAGCGACGGACGTGGGATCGCACAGATGGAGGAAGCCAACCGCAACTTCGTCAGCCTGCCGTCCGCTCTCGACGCCTATCGCACGTTCTACCTCGACCTCATCGACGAAAAACGCACCGGGGCAGCACTTTTCCACTGCACCACCGGCAAGGATCGAACCGGGTGGGCCGCGACCTCTTTCCTACTCCTCCTCGGGGCCGACGAAGCCGATGTACGCGCCGACTACCTGGAGACGAACACCGATCTGGCTCCCATGACAGAACCGATCCTCGACTTCGCCGCGAGCAAAGGCGTTGACGCAGAAGTGCTACGACCCCTCCTCGGAGTCCGTGACAGCTATTTCGACGCAGCTCTCGACGAAATGCGCACGCACTTCGGCACCGTCGAGGACTACGCAATCAACGGACTGAAGCTCACCGCAGAGCAACTCACCGCGCTCCGCGAGCGGTTCACATCCCGATCGGCCTTCATCAGCGCGACGTGATCGAAGCTCTCGCCGGGCAGGAATCCGTGCCCGCGTCCTGCTTCTTCGGGCGATTGCCCACCCGGGTGACCACGACGACGGCGACGATGCCCACCGCCAAGCCGAGCGCGGTGAACGCAGTGAACGATTCTCCGAACATCAGTGCGCCCCAGACCGCGGTGACGGGGGCGATCAAGAACATCAGGGTGTTGACGGACGTAATGCCGATGCGGCCGAGCAACAACCAGTACAGCCCGTAACCACCGAACGTGGACAGCACGACTAACCAGAGCAATGCGATCCAGAATGTGTTGACGCTTGGCGGTACGGCAGCATCCGAGACGATCGCCAGAGTTGTGAAAGCTATTGCGCTGGTTGAGCAGTGGATGGCCAAAGCTTGCAGTGGCGGTGTGGACGTGGGAGCGCGTTGCTGGACGAAGGTGGATGCAACCAGGCTGAGCATCCCCAGGAACGGAATCGCGTACGCCCACCACGGCGCCGATGTACCGGCCCCGGCATCGGCTGCCGTGACCATCGCGACGCCGCCCAGTCCGATCGCCAACCCGATCCACTGCATACGCGGGACTGCGACACCGAGGACCGGACCGAGCAGCGCGGCAGCCACCAGCGGCTGAATACCGTCGATCAGCGCTGTGGTTCCGGTGTTCACGCCGAGATCGACTGCCCAGTACACCGACAACAGGTAGCCACTCTGGGAGAGCATCCCGATCACCACCTGCCTGCCGAGAGCCCGCGGTGCGGGCATCGTGTTCCGGCGCCGGGCGGAGAGCCAGACAATCGGGGGCAGTACCACCGCGAGCGGGAGAAAACGCCACATCAGCAGCGTGGGGACCTCGGCACTGCCAGCGCCGAGTTTGGCCCCGATGAATCCCGAACTCCAGCACGCGACGAACAGGACCGACAAGGTAGCCGTCACGGCAGATCTCGAGGTCACGATCCGAGGTATACCGATCTGTTTACTCATGAGCCCGACTATACAGATCGGTATACTTTTGTCCATGGCAGAGGAATCCACACCCGAATTGACTCCGAAAGCGCGTCGCATTCTGGAGTCTGCGTCGAAGCTGTTCTACGAAAAGGGGATTCATGCCGTAGGCGTGGATACCGTCGCACTGGACGCCGGGGTCACGAAGAAGACTTTGTACGAACGGTTCGGCTCGAAAGACGGTCTCGTCGTTGAATACCTGAGGGCTCGAGATTGGCGGTGGCGAATCTTCCGCGACGAGAAGCTCGCATCAGCCGGAGCTAGCCGCGCCGAACAGTTGAGTGCGGTATTCGACGCTTCCGCCTCCTGGTCCAAGGCGAGCGGAGGCAAGGGGTGCAGCATGATCAACGCGCACGCCGAGTTCAGCGATCACTCACATCCGGTGTTCGCTGTCATCGCCGAACAAAAGCGGGAGATGTCAGACCTTTTCCGGCGCATTCTGGCGACGGACGGACTAGCCGACGAACGTCTCGTCGAGGCAATCATGCTGCTTCACGAAGGTGCCCTTGTCGCAGACGGGATCGGTATCGGCACCGACCCCTTCGGCGCCGGCCGGAACGCAGCGCTCGAATTGCTCAAAAATTCAGACTGATTCGCGCAGTTGCGTCAACAGATCACTCCCCCACCCGCTTCGCCCCCACAGTCACTCCCCCACCCGCTTCGCCCCCACAGTCACTCCCCCACCCGCTTCGCCCCCACAGTCACTCCCCCACCCGCTTCGCCCCCACCATGCGCCTCGCTATCTCCAAATACCTCTCCACCAACTCGTCCGGAGACAACTCACCGTCCGGTCGGTACCAGACCGCGACGGCGACGCACATCGTCACCACGGCTCGGCTGGCGTCCTCGGGATGGTCGGCCTCGAACACTCCCGAAGCGACGCCGTCGAGGACGATCCGGTCCACCTGCTTCTGCTGTTCGTCGCGCTGGGCGATGTAACCAGCCCGGCTGTCGGGCTCCATGCTGCGGATCTCGGAGGAGGCGACGAACGACTGCTCGCGTCGAAACATGTGGAACCGCAACAGAGATTCGATCACCGCGTCGAAGCGATCGGAGGGATCGTCCCCGGCATCGAGTTCGGCGGCGCGGCTTCGCTCCAACAACTCCGTCATCACCACGGTCGCCAGACCGATCAGCAGAGCCTGCTTGGACGGGTAGTGGTGGTAGAGCCCCGGCACCGACAGCCCGGACCGCGACGCGACGTCACGGATCGAAGTCCCGTGATAGCCCTGCTCGACGAACGCCTCCAGCGCCGCAGCGAGCGGTTTCGGTAGTCCCAGGTCTTCGTAATCGCGCCAGGACCCGCGTACCGGAAGCTCGTTCGTCATACCGATACCGTAGATCGCTCTTGCGCCGCCGCCGAACACGTCGGAGCCATTGGTTAGAGTCGGTGTTCACCGAAAGACAGGGACCAGTCATGATCCATGTTCGCCACACCGCGGTTGCTGCCGTGCCGGTTGATGTCGCCTTCGACTACATCGACAACTACCGCAATGTCCCGACGTGGATGTTCGGTGTTTCCGAGTTCACCCCGTTCGGAGAGTTCGATCAGGGACTCGGCGCCACGTTCGACGCGGCCATGCAGATCGGGCCGAGCACGTTGCGCTCCAAACTCGAGGTCACCGAGTGGGAGAAGAATCGAATCATCAAGCTGTCTTCGCTCGGCGGTGTATCCAACTCGTCCACGTGGGAGTTCGCCGCGATCGACGATTCCAAGACCGAGCTTTCCGTCGACTTCGCCTACAAACTGCCCGGCGGCATTGCCGGCAAGGCACTCGGCCGATTGATCGGGCCGTTCGTCGAAAACGCTGTCAAGAACAGCGAGGAAACACTGCGCCACAGCCTCGAGGAGCAGTTCGCGGCCCGCGGCGAAGGCTGAAACTACCCGCGGTCGCCTTCGAGTCCCAGCGCGTTGGCCCACACCTGAGTAGCCGTCTTGACGACGTCCTCGAACGGGACGGGGTTGCCGTCGGCGCCAGGTTCCTCGGAGACGAATGAACTGTAGGCAAGACGGCTCACCATCGCCGACAGTGCTCGGGAAGCCAACAGCGGGTCCAACGAGGCATCTGCCTTGCCAGCCGCTTGCAAGCGTTCGATGGCTCGGGCATTGCGAGAAATGAAGGTCTCGGCGCGGTCCCGACGCAGTTTCGCGAAGGCCGGGTCGATATGCGATACCTGCTCGAGTAGGCCCATGAGTTTGGCGTTGCGGCGAAAAGCCGTCAGGTAGGCACGGTTGCTCGATTCGAGGACCGCATACGGATTGTCGACGTCGCGGACCCGTCCCATGCCTGGGTGCAGCATGTCTTCCTGCGCGACGTCGAGAACTGCGGCGAAGATCTGCTCTTTGTTGTCGAAGTAGGTGTAGAACGTGCCGGTGGAGCAGTTCGCTTCCTTGGTGATGTCCGTGAGACGGGCGTCGAGATACCCTGCGCGCTCGAACACCGTTCGAGCCGCTGCGACCAGAGAAGCCCTGGTCCGGATGCCGCGGGCAGTCACCGGCAGGTCACGCAGAAGCTCCGTCGCAGCCATGGATGGTGGCGGACGGTCTTCCCAGTTCTCCTGAGGTTCGGCGCGAGAGGTCACCAGCTACTTATACGGCAAAGCCGGCGACATCTCGGCATCGGCGTCAGGTGATGGTGATTCCTCCGTCGACGGCGATGGTCTGACCGGTGACGTATCCGCCGGCCTCGGACGCGAGCCACACCATGGTGGCCGCGAGCTCTTCAGGATCGCCCATGCGGCCGAGGATCAGGCGCGGAGCCATCGCGTCCAAGTAACCGTCGTTGTATTGGTCTGTCATTTCCGACTTGAAGAAGCCGGGCGCGATCGCGTTGACGCGAATGCCCTTGCGCGTTCCCCACTGCTGTGCGAGGTCGCGGGTCAATCCGACGACGCCTGCCTTGCTCGCCGCATAGGCGGCCTGCGGGAGTCCGGCGGTCGTCAATCCGAGAATGCTCGAGATGTTGACGATGGAGCTGCCCGGGAGCATGACGCGGCCGCAGGCCTGCGCTGCCCAGTAGGACCCATTGAGGTTGATGTCGATGACGGCGCGGAACTGGTCCGGGGTCTCGCGGGTCGCCGGAACGGCAGTTCCGACGCCGGCGTTGTTGACCAGCACGTCCACGCGGCCGAACTTCTCCATCGCGGCGTCGACCATGTTCTGAGCCTGAGCCGGATCGACGATGTCGGTGGCCACGCACAATGCTTCGCGGCCTGCGTCACGCACGAGCTTGGCCGTGTCTTCGAGCTTGTCGACGCGGCGAGCAGCGAGGACGACGTCCGCGCCGGCCTCTGCTGCGGCTTTCGCAAACGCCACCCCGAGGCCCGACGACGCACCGGTCACGATGACCACTCGATCGGTCAGAGAGAACTTGTCGAGAACAGACATGCGCGGTGATGCTCCTGTGTCGTCGGGTTCGGGAAGTGGCGGCTGCAGTGACGTATCGACTGCAGTTGCGAAATTACAGGCCGAGATCGCGGCCGATGAGTTCCTTCATGATCTCGTTGGATCCGGCCCAGATCTTGGTGACGCGGGCGTCCATCCACGCGCGAGCGGCGCGGTACTCGGTCATGAAGCCGTAGCCACCGTGCAACTGAACGCAGTGATCGAGGACCTCGTTCTGCACCTGCGCGGTCCACCACTTAGCCTTGGCGGCGTCGATGGCGGTCAGCTCGCCGGCAGCGTGTGCCGCGACGCAGTTGTCGACGTAGGCCTGGGTGACCTCGATGCGGGTGACGAGATCCGCGAGAAGGAATTTGTTCCACTGCAACGAGCCGATCGGCTGACCGAAAGCCTTGCGGTCCTTGGCATATTGCAGCGTCTCTTCGAGGATCGGAGCGGCGTGCGCGATGTTGGATACCGCAGCGCCGACGCGCTCCTGCGGCAGCATTTCCATCATGTGGATGAAGCCGCGGTCGATCTCACCGATGATGTTGGTGGACGGCACGCGAACGTTCTCGAAGAACAGTTCGGCGGTATCGGACTCGTGCTGGCCGACCTTGTCGAGCTTGCGTCCGCGCTCGAAGCCTTCCATGCCGGTCTCGACGGCAAAGAGGGTGATGCCCTTGGACTTCTTCTCGGGACTGGTCCGAGCCGCCACGATCACGAGGTCGGCGTTGTAGCCGTTGGTGATGAAGGTCTTGGAGCCGTTGATGATCCAGTCGTCGCCGTCCTTGACCGCAGTGGTCTTGAGCGAGGCGAGGTCGGATCCACCGGAAGGCTCGGTCATGCCGATGGCCGTCAGCATCTCACCGGTGCAGAACTTGGGCAGCCAACGCTGCTTCTGCTCTTCGGTGGTGAGCTGAACGAGGTAGGGAGCAACGACGTCGGCGTGAATGCCGAAGCTCGAGGCAACAGCTGCACTGGCGCGCGAGAGCTCTTCGGCCAGAACCGCGTTGAAGCGGTAGTCGCCGGCTTCGCTTCCGCCGTACGCCTCCGGAACCTCGAGTCCGAGGAAGCCGTTGCGTCCCGCTTCGAGCCAGATTTCACGATCGATGAAGCGCTGGTCGATCAGCTTCTCTGCGACCGGAAGGATGTTCCGGTTGACGAATTCGCGAGCAGATTCGCGAAATGCCTCGTGATCGGGTCCGTACAGAGTGCGACGCATGACGAGTTGCTTCCTTTCGGCGTGGCAAAGCCACACGTAACGATGTTCCTAAGCATTCGCTTAGAATCTAAGCACCTGCTTATAGTGAATCGAGAGCGGGATATTGTCAACATCGAAATCCGTCACACCTGGAGGAAACCGTGAGCGATTCACCTGACGTGGTGATCAGCCCCTCCAAAGCTGCGGCCCGTATCCGCGCGGCAGCCGTGGACGCTTTTGCCTCTGCCGGCTACGGCGGCACCACCACCCGTGACATCGCCGCGCGACTCGACATGAGTCCCGCCGCCATGTACCCGCACTACCGCTCGAAAGAAGAGCTGCTTTTCGCGATCAGCTTCGAAGGCCACACCGAAGCGTTGAAAGTGGTCGAGGGCGCCGACCGCCCGGGTGAAGAACCGTCCGTTCGTTTGCAGGAACTGATCAGCACCTTCGCCAGTTGGCAGGCCGGGCACCATTCACTCGCTCGCGTTGTCCAGTACGAACTCACTGCCCTCACACCAGAGCACTACCGAACCGTCGTCGCGCTTCGCCGCAGCACGACGCGGGTGGTCCGGGAGGTTGTCGATGCCGGCGTGCAGTCGGGCGATTTCACGATCCCCGATGCCGAAGGCGTCACCCTCGCCTTGATGTCCCTGTGCGTCGACGTGTGCCGCTGGTTCCCGGCCGGCAATTACACGAATCCGGAAGACATCGGAAAACTGTACGGAGACCTGGCATTGAGGATGGTGGGCGCCGCCCGAATCAGGTGACGCCGACCGCAGAAAGGACTCGGCCAGTGGCCAACCGCACCTATCTCTACTCGACCCCTGTTGCTCCGCATGAGAATCCGGCTGCCGCTCGCGCCCGATGTCTCACCGGTATCTCCGAGTGGTCGTACGCGATACCGCTGGTCCCGAGGATCCTTGTGTCCGTGAATCCCTTCGCCCAACAGTCGATCATCTGGGACGACACCCCCGACCTGATCGCGGTCACCGCGCCCTGTGGTCCTGGTATCGCCCGGCTCGAAGACTTCCTCGGCCGAATCGATCACCCCGAACTCGCACGATGGCCGGCGATGCGCTGCGTTTCCTGCGCAGCCACACCGAACCCGACCACTACTTCGTCCTCGAGTGCGGCGAGATCTTCGACATGGACGACGAACCGTTCGCCGAACAGGGCGCGGCCCTGATGACCGGTCTGGCGGACATCGACGCCGAGATGGAGGCGGCTCTGGCCACACTCGCACCCGCCAAGCCGCGATTCTGGGAGCGACTGTTCACGCCGACTCAGGAGAGCGTCGAGGAACCGCTACGCGAACTCGGCCTCGGTTACTGGTCCGAGACCCTGTACTTCGATCTCGACGTCCCGCGATAGGCGAACCGAGCATCCATCAGTTTCAGACCAGTTGGTCCGCAAACAGGTACCCTCGGATTTCGTGTCCGACTACGCCACCGATCTGCCAACCTCTGCGTCCACCGTCCTCGGCGGTTGGGGTCGCACAGCCCGAACTACCTCGCATGTCGTTTCGACTCCTGATGTAGAGGCGATCGCAAAGGCCGTCGCCCGCGTCGCAGACGACAACGCGGACAAGCCGTTGCACCTCCGACGTGGAGTCATCGCTCGTGGTCTGGGCCGGTCTTACGGAGACAACGCGCAGAACACCGGCGGCTTGGTCATCGACATGACCGCCTTCCGTCGAATTCACAAGATCGATGCCGAGTCCCGTCTCGTGGAGATGGACGCGGGAGTCTCTCTCGATCAGCTGATGCGCGCGGCGCTACCATTCGGTCTCTGGGTACCGGTACTCCCCGGAACACGCCAGGTAACCATCGGCGGAGCTATCGCCTGCGATATTCACGGCAAGAACCACCACACCGAGGGCAGCTTCGGAAATCATGTCCGCTCGATGGATCTGCTCACTGCTGACGGCAGTATCCGAACACTGGAGCCGCAAGGCCCGACATCCGAACTCTTCTGGGCTACCGTCGGCGGGATCGGACTGACCGGGATCATCCTGCGCGTCACCCTCGAGATGACACCGACCGAAACGGCATACTTCGTCAACGACGGCGCACTGACCGCAGGCCTGGACGAAACCGTCGCTTTTCACAGCGACGGCAGCGAAGCCGACTACACGTATTCGAGCGCCTGGTTCGATGCAGTCAGTGCGCCGCCGAAGCTCGGCCGGGCCTCGATTACGCGTGGTTCGTTGGCGACCGTCGACCAGCTTCCGCTGAAATTGCAGAAGAATCCGTTGAAATTCGATGCACCACAACTGTTCACGACACCGGATGTTTTCCCCAACGGCTTGATGAACAAGCTATCGGCGTCAGCGATCGGCGAGTTCTACTACCGCACCGGCGGCAACTACGTCGGGAAGGTGCAGAACCTGACGCAGTTCTACCATCCGCTCGACCTCATCGGTGAGTGGAACCGTGCCTACGGGTCCAAGGGATTCCTGCAATACCAGTTCGTGGTGCCCGTCGACGCGGTGGACGAATTCAAGAGCATCATCCGCGATATCCAGCGTTCGGGACACTATTCAGCTCTCAACGTCTTCAAACTTTTCGGCGAGGGAAACGCAGCGCCACTGAGCTTTCCGATGTCCGGGTGGAACGTCGCCTTCGACTTCCCGATCAAGTCCGGCCTGGGTGAGTTCGTCGCCTCCCTCGACAAACGGGTACTCGAATTCGGCGGTCGCCTCTACACCGCCAAGGACTCTCGGACTACCGCAGCAAGCTTCCACTCGATGTATCCGCGAATCGACGAGTGGATCCAGATACGCAGAAATATCGATCCGACAGGTGTTTTCGTGTCCGACATGGCCCGAAGACTCGAATTGATCTGAGGCGCCGATCAGTCGGAGATCTCACCCAACCGACGCTCCAGGTAGGCCCGCTCCGGTTCCGTACCAACGAGTTTCAGAGCTTGTCGGTACGCGGATGCCGCTGCGTCGGTGCGCCCCAACCGAGCAAGTAGTTCGGCTCGTGCAAGGTGATACGGATGGTAGTCGGCAAGTTTGGGCTCCGCTGCCAGTTCCTCCAGCGCAGTCAGCCCGACTTCCTCGCCGTCGCGCATCGCCAACGCTACTGCCCGATTGACGGCCACGACCGGCGACGGAGTCAGCGTGAGGAGCACTCCGTAGAGAGCGCAGATCTGTGGCCAGTCGGTGCTCTCCACATCTGCGGCCTCGTCGTGCAATGCGGCGATGGCGGCCTGCACCCCGTACGGCCCCGGCGCTCCCCCGGTCAACGCGACTACGACGAGGTCGCTGCCTTCCTCGATCATCGGCTGGTCCCAACACCCGCGATCCTGGTCTTCGAGGAGCACGATCCCGCCGGCGGCGTCGGTACGGGCATCCCGACGCGCGTGGACGAGAAGCATCAATGCAAGCAACCCGGCGATCTCGCGCTCATCGGGAAGCAATGCGCGCAAGATCCTCGCCAGCCTGATCGCCTCCACCGCCAGGTCGACGCGTTGCAGATCCGGACCCGAACTCGCTGCGTACCCCTCGGTGAACACCGAATAGATCACCTGCAGAACACCGGGCAGACGCTCCGGGAGTTCTTCGGCGCTGGGAGTTCGGAAGGGAATCCGAGCCTGACGGATTTTCTTCTTCGCACGCACGATCCGCTGCGCCATGGTCGCCGAAGGCACGAGGAAGGCCCGAGCAACCTCGGGCGTCGTCAACCCTCCGAGGCAACGCAAGGTGAGTGCGATTCGGTCGTCCTCGGCCAGCGCTGGGTGCGAGCAGGTGAAGAACAGCTGCAACCGCTCGTCGGGAAGTTCTCCGTCGACCGTGGGCGGCGCCGGGTCGGCACGATCGGCGTCCACCTGCATCACCGCCAATCGCGCCGCATAGGCCTGATCACGACGAAGCCTGTCGACGGCTTTACGACGCGCCGTGGTCAGCAGCCAGGCGCCCGGTTTAGCCGGCACTCCGTCCACGGGCCAGTGCACCAACGCGGCCTCGACGGCTTCGGAGGTGACTTCCTCGGCCAGATCCAGATCACCGAAGCGGCGGACGAGCGAGGCCAAGAGTCGTCCGCGTTCCTCCCGGAACACTGACTCGATGGAGTTCTCGGCCTGCTCGTCCACGGCGAATCAGTCCCCGAACCCGGCCAGTGGACGCACCTCGACGCTGCCGCCGTCGCGCGCGCCGGGGCACCGCGCGGCCCATGAAAGCGCCGCATCCAGATCGGGAACGTCGATGACGTCGTAGCCGCCGAGGATTTCACGGGTTTCTGCGAAGGGTCCGTCGGTGACGGTCTTTTCTCCGGACTGCGAGACCCGAACCGTCGTCGTAGTCGTCAGGTCGGCGAGGGCATCGCCGGACACCCAGATCCCGGCATCCTTCATTTCCTTGTCGTATTGCTGCCAGTCCTCGAACGTGCACTGGGGTTCGGTGTCTCCGCCGGGTGCGGTGTAGATGAGCAACATGTACTTCATGACTGACTCCTTGGTCTGTTGTTTTTCTTGCGGCTTTCTTGCCTTACAACATGACGACGAACGGTTCTCCCCGGAATCGACAGGCGACTCGAAAAAACTTTTGGCGAGTTCGGCCGAGGCGCTGCCGTTAGGCTGAGTGTATGACCGAACGCGACCGGGACGCCGCTGGGAAACCCCTCAATTCGCGGCCCCGTGACGGACTCGGACGTCCACTGCCACGCGACGCAGCGGGCGGTGTCCCGCGCATTCCGGACGATGTACGCCTGCCACCAGACGAGTCGATCACCGAGGCGCAGCGCCTCCTCGACCACGGCATGCCTTTCCACGCACACGAGATTCTCGAAGGAACGTGGAAAAGCGCGCCGCCCGAGGAACGTGACCTGTGGCAGGGACTGGCTCAGTTGGCCGTCGGGCTCACCCATCTGCTTCGGGGCAACAACACCGGCGCCGTCTCACTCCTCGGCCAGGGTCACGACCGCATCAGGCACTACGAGGTCGAGAGTCCGCACGGCCTCGATATCCCCGGTCTACTGACGTGGTCCGAGCACCTGCTCGCCGAAATCGATCGCCCCGGCGATTTCCCCGCCCCTCCGATTCCGAGGTTGAGAATCCCCTGATGCCCATCTTCCCCATGTTTCCGCTCGGCTCCGCTTTGCTACCGGGTGAGGTGTTGCCCCTGAACATCTTCGAACCTCGGTATCGCGCACTGGTCGAGAACGTTCTCGAAGCTGCCGACGGCCCACTGTTCGGAGTAGTGCTCATCGCTCGTGGCCACGAGGTCGGTGGCGGCGAATCACGTCACGACGTCGGCACTCTGGCTCGGATCGAGTCTCATGTCGCCATGGGTGCCGGGCGGTATCAGTTGTATTGCCGGACCGAAGACCGCATCCGGGTCAATCGATGGCTGCCGGACGATCCCTACCCACTTGCCGAGGTCGAATTGTGGCCTGACGAGAACAACGGAACACCAGTCACTGCTTACGAATACGACTCGCTCCTCGAGCGCATCGAGTTCATGTACGGAATGTTGGGAAAGCTCGCACTTCGGGCCGGCGAACAGACTCCGCGAATGCCCGTCCCACCGGATCCCTTGGATCCGCTGGGTTCTCGGCTGTATGCCCTCGCCAGGAGCATTCCGATGGGTGACGCCGATCGCCTGGCGATTTTGACCGCGCCAGGCGCCGACGAACGTATTCGCGCACTCTCGGAGGCAGTCGAGAACACCATCGAGGTCGCGCAGTTCAATCTCCTCTGAGCGCAACTACGCCATCGTCTGACCCATGTCGATGACGATCTTCGTCCCGGTGACCGCGCGGGAGAGGTCCGTCGCGAGGTAGACAACAGCGTTGGAGATGTCCTCGACGGTGGTGCGCGGGACGGACGTGAGCGGCCACTTGTACGAGTTCATGTACTCCGGATGAGTAGTGAGTACCTTACCGACGTTGGGATCGTTGCCCATCTCGGTCTCCACCGCGCCAGGGTGGATGGTGTTGACTCGAATGTCGAAGCTTCCCAATTCCGTTGCAGCAGTGCGAGCCAAACCCACGAGGCCGTGCTTGGCCGCCGAGTAGTGCGCGCAGCCGGGCGCTTCGGCGACGCCGGCAGCACTGCTCACAATCACGATGGAACCACCGTTGCCGGCTTCGATCATTGCAGGAACCGCAGCTGTCATCGTGCGCCAGACACCATTGAGATTGATGTCCACCAGCGTCGACCACTGTTCTTCAGGCATCTCCCAGAAACGGTTCCACGTAGCGATGCCCGCATTGGCAATCACGACGTCGAGGCGACCGAACTTGTCGACGCCCGACGCCACCGCCGCCCGCAGCGCCTCGAGGTCACGGACGTCCGCTACAGCGGTGACGATCTCGCGCCCCTCCGCTCGCACGAGACGAGCCGTTTCTTCGAGGTCGGCTTCAGTCGCGGCCGCGTAACCCACGTCTTCGGACACCGACGCGCACACGTCGACAGCGATGACGTCTGCACCTTCCTGCGCGAGTCGAATCGCGTGATTGCGTCCCTGACCCCGCGCTGCACCGGTGATGAAAACGACCTTGCCTGCCAACAGTTGTGTCATGGCCGGGACGTTAGACGCTGATGAGGCCGCCTGCCTGTGAGTTCCCGCTCGACGGGAATCAACCGTCGACGATGACGACGTGAAGATTCCTCGGACCATGGACACCTTCGACGCGCTCGAGTTCGATGTCGGAGGTCGCCGACGGGCCGCTGATCATGGTGGCGGGGCGCTCCGGTGTCAGCTTCGCAATCGCCTCCGGCACTCCCACTTCCACACTGCTGCGATACACGCCGCAGATGTGTGTGTCCGGTACCAGTGTCAACGCACGGCGTCCCTGTGATGGACCGGCGTCGAGGAAGATGGTGCCGGTTTCGGCGCACGATACCTTCGAGCCGGTGACAACGGCGTCGAGGTTCTCGAGTTCAGGAGCCGGTACGTCCGGGCTGTCCACCACCAGCGTTCCGTCGAATCCGGCTACCCATGATCGGTCGAGGCCGGCGGGGATCCCCAGAGTGTGTAGTCCGCGCCCTTTCAGTATTCCGGCGACGGCCTCGGCGATTTCTGTTGCAGCGCAATGGTGAACGTGCGCCTTGTAGTCCACCAGACGGTCGACGAACAAATCGATGAGTTCCTCGTCGGACATGGTTCTGCCAGTCCGGTAGTTTCGCGGTATCTCGCCTTCGCGGGCGGGCGCCAAGGTGATGGCATCACGAATGCGTCCGAGCACCACTTCACGTGAATTCATCTGTCCGCCTTACCGTCACGACGAGCCTCGTCCAATGCCGCGCGGCCTTCGTCGGAGTCCCACCAGGATCGGAAGGTCTGCTTGGGCGGTGCGGGAATGTCTCTGGCAGCTGTCCAACCGTTCAATGGAGGTGGCAACGTAGAGATCTTCCCTTTCCTGCCGGCCACGACGCGTCCGAGCCCGGCAGCTTTCTGAGCCAACGTCCACCGGCCCTCGGTCGACATCGCCAGAGAGGCGGCTTTCATCGCCAAAGACTCTGCCGTGATACCGGATTGCTCGACCTTCTGGTGCCGCAATTCGACGAGCAGCGAGGGTATGTCGATCTTGACCGGGCAGGCGTCGAAGCACGCACCGCACAGACTCGAGGCAAAGGGAAGCGTCGAGTTGGGATCGTCTTTGCCATGCATGCCCGCGAGCTGCGGAGTCAGCACCGCGCCGATCGGTCCCGGATAGGTCGATCCGTAGGCGTGACCGCCGGTGCGCTCGTAGACCGGGCACACGTTCAGACACGCCGAGCACCGTATGCAGCTCAGGGCTTCCCTCCCGATCTTGTCGGCAAGCGCGGCAGTCCGACCGTTGTCGAGGAGGACCAGGTGGAACTCCTGTGGACCGTCGTCGGGCGTGACGCCGGTCCACATGGAGGTGTACGGGTTCATCCGCTCCCCCGTCGAGGACCGCGGCAGCAGTTGCAGGAAGACCTCCAGATCCTGATACGTCGGCAGAATCTTCTCGATGCCCATCACGGTGATCAGTGTTTTCGGCAGCGTCAGGCACATTCGCCCGTTGCCCTCCGACTCCACGACGGTCAGAGTGCCCGTGTCCGCGATGCCGAAATTGGCGCCGGAGACGGCGACCGGCGTCGTCATGAACTTGTGGCGCAGAAACTTTCGTGCAGCAGCGGCAAGTTCGGCCGGGTTCTCCCCGAGGTTCGGATCGACATCTGGCATCTCACGAAGGAATATCTCCCGAATCTCGGACCTGTTGCGATGGATCGCGGGAACCAGGATGTGCGACGGTTTGTCATGGCCGAGCTGGACGATCAATTCCGCGAGATCGGTCTCGTAGGCGGTGATTCCGTGGGCTTCGAGATGCTCGTTGAGACCGATCTCCTGCGTGGCCATCGACTTGACCTTGATGACCTCGTCGGAGCCGGTGGCTTTGACAAGTTCGGTCACAATGGCGTTGGCCTCGTTGGCATCCGCCGCCCAATGCACCTGCCCACCGCGCGCGATGACTGCAGCTTCGAACTGTTCGAGCAGTTCCGGCAACCGCGCCATGACGTCGGCCTTGATCGCCGAACCCGCATCACGCAGGTCTTCCCAATCGGGAAGCTATCCAGTCACGTTGATGCGCTTGGCACGGATGGTGTGCGTCGCCTTGCCGATATTGCGTCGCAGTTGCGCGTTGGCCAGCTCGTGATGTGCTGCGACGGGGAATTTCTCAGTACCTCGCAGGAACCCTGCACCCTCGGGCGACCTCGGCGGGAAGCTGGGCAGACCCAGCGTCACAGCGCTCATGCGTGCACCCGGCTTTCCACCGACGCCAGAATCTCCGCGAGGTGAATGGTCTTGGCGCCCATCTGCAGTCGCGACATACCGCCGCCGATATGCATGAGGCACGACGAGTCTCCGGCGCTGCAGAATTCGGCGCCGGTGTCCGCAACGTGGCGAATCTTGTCCGCCAGCATGGCCGTCGAAGTCTCCGCATTCTTGATGGCGAAGGTGCCGCCGAATCCACAGCAGGAATCTGCTTCGGGGAGTTCGACCAGATCGATGTCGCGGACGTTGCGCAGCAACTGAAGTGGCTTGTCCCCCACCCTCAACATGCGCAGTGAGTGACAGGTCGGGTGATAGGTGACTCGGTGCGGGAAGTACGCGCCCACATCGGTGACCCCGAGAACGTCCACGAGGAATTCGGAAAGCTCGTACGTCTTTGCCTTCACGGTCTGCACCTGTCCACACAGCGACGCGGTGCCGTAGCGCTCGGCGACGATCTCGTGTTGATGACGGACCGAACCGACGCACGACCCCGATGGTGCGACAACCGCGTCGATCGACGCATCACCGAAGGTGTCGGCGTAGTTCGCGACCAGCGGTAGTGCGCCCGGCTGATAGCCGGTATTGACGTGCATCTGCCCGCAGCAGGTCTGCCCGGACGGAAACACGACGTCGTGCCCGAGACGGGTGAGCAGGAGGGCGGTGGCCTTGACGGCGTCGGGAAACATCGTGTCCCCGATGCAGGTGGCGAACAGCGCTACTCGCATGTGGTTCCCCGCAATCTGTCGGTGTGGTCTGACCACAGTAATACATCCCCGTACAGGCCACCCCATAAACGGCGTCCACCCGGTTATGCTCTTGCCTCATGCCGACCGAGCCGAGCCCGCGAGCGTGGGAACAAGTACTGAGCCACCTCGAACGTCGGCTCGTTTCAGGCGAGGTGTCTCCTGGCCAGCGCCTGCCGGGAGAGAGAATTCTGGCAGCAGAGTTGGGCGTCGGACGGTCATCGGTCCGAGAAGCGTTGCGGGTCATGGAAGCACTCGGCCTCCTCAAGGCGCAGACTGGCTCCGGCCCGACGTCCGGCGCGATGATCGTAGCCAAACCGACCGGCGGTATGACCATGCTGATGCGGATGCAGGTTGCAGCACAAGGCTTTCCGGTCTCGGATGTGGTGAAGACACGACTCGTTCTCGAATCCGAGGTGATGCAATCCCTGGCATCGCGGACTCCGACGCCCGACCTCCGCGCGGCCGTCGAACTGCTCGACTCGATGGAGGACGCAGCTCTCTCGGCCGAGGAATTCTTGCTACTCGACGCACAGTTCCACGTGGCGCTCGCCGACGCGGCGGGCAATCAGGTGATCGCAGCCATGATGACCGGCCTGCGCGAGTCCATCGAGGTCTACGTTCTCGCGGGCGTCCAGATCGACAGCTGGCCGAGCACCTGCATGCGACTGCGTGACGAACACCGAGGATTGGTGGATGCGGTCAACGCGGGTGACGGCGAACTCGCACGTCAGCGCATAGTCGGACACATCCGCGGTTACTACTCGGAAAGCGCGCACTCCAGTCGGTGACAGGGGGTGGTAATTGCGCCTCCAGAAGTCGTGTACTGTTGGTTTCACACCGACGCGGGGTGGAGCAGCTCGGTAGCTCGCTGGGCTCATAACCCAGAGGTCGCAGGTTCAAATCCTGTCCCCGCTACAAAGAAGAGGCCCGTAGGTTGCGAAAGCGACCTACGGGCCTTTTGCTGTGCGCCTTTATTAACCGCCGGGGGTTAATAAAGGCGCACAGCAGTGGTTCACACCGCCACGTTGTGAAAATCGATCTCTGCGGCCAGCATGCCCGAGAACCACCGATCCAGGTCCTCGTCGCTCACTGACTTCGGCATGGCGTCCACTTCGCACGCCAGCACCGCCACCTGGGACACGAACGGCGGAGCGACATGCATGTCCACCCAGTCCTGCAACGCTGGTTCGCGATCTACCTTCACTGCCGCCGCCTCCCGGCACCACGACAGATACAGGGTTTCCGCGGCGTACATGCCCACCAGCGCCGCCGCCCTGCCCTCTTCGCGAGCGAGGGCCAAGGCGTGCGTGGACAGCACGGCCGACTCCTCGACCAGCGCCGCTGCGTCACCCTCGTACGGGAAGCGGGAACGCAACTGCGCGAAATACTCGCGCTGCTCGCCCACCAGGTTCGACATCGACGTCACGTGGTCGAGCGCGTCGTCGAGCGTCGGGGATTCGGCGACCATCAACCCCAACACCTTGACGGCCGTCAGTACGAATGCCTCTTCGATCACGAGGTACCGGCAGAATCCCTCATCACTCAACGTCCCGCCGATGGTGTCCTCGATGAATGGAACCGCCCGCGCGGCAGCGAGATTACTCTGCTGCCGCGCGAGCAGGTCTGAGGAGCGACTCATTCGCCGGCGACCCAACTGATCAAGCCGTCGAACAGGTCGGTGTATCCGGGCCACTGCTCACAGAACTCCGGCGGAGCCCAGTGCGGCGAGCAGTCCGAGGTGAAGACGATCGACCGTCCGGCGCCGTATTCACCGGCAGCGACAAGCGGATCGCCGTTGATGGTGGCGGGAACCACGGCACCGTCCTTCGCGACGACGCGGTTGTATCCCAGGAGCGCGGGCCAGGAATCGCCGGCATTACCGAGAGCCGGGTGAGCAGCATCGACGACGGTGGGAACGATCCCAGCCGGTGTCTCGACGCGATCGTCCTCGGCCAGCATCGTCACGGGCAGTACCTCGGCGATCGCGGTCTGGCGGAAAGCTGCTCGCGCCTGGAATCCGGAGAACGAGAGGTAGCCACCGATCATCATCAGTGAGCCGCCGGCGTTCACCCAGTCACGAAGCGCGACAAGGCGATCCTCGCCGGCGCGGAACTGGTCGAACACGCCGGGAGCCAGCTGCAGCGAGTTCGCTCCGATGTCGGAGAGAACGACGACGTCGAACTGGGACAACGCTTCTGCGGTACCAGGGAACTGCGTCGGCACCAGGTGTGCGGGCATGTGTGTCACGTCGTGGCCACGTGAGATGAGCGCATCCCGAAGCGGACCGACTCCCTCGACGTAGGAATGGACACTGAACTCGTCGACGCCCTTGACGTGCGTTGACGTCGTCATCCAGCTCTCGCCGGCGATCAGTACTCGTTTACCCATGACTGCTTCTGTTTCCTTTCGCGGCCTGCTCGAAGAGCGACCTCGGGTTGTCTCGCATCAATGCGGACACTTGCTGGGGATCTACGCCTGCGCGCACCAATCGGGCGGCGAAGGCGAGTGGTACGTAGGAGAATCCGTTTCCGCCGTGCTTTCTGAGCATTGATTTGAGGAAGAGGTCGTGACTGAGCAGGAGCTGTGATGCGTGACCGGAGGTGACCAATCCGGCTACCGCAGTGGCTGTTTCCGCCGGATGCGGCGAAAGACCCTCGCCGGGGAAATCGAAAGGCATCCCGATCATGTCGAATTCGAGAAAGACACCGCGGTCGGCGAGCGATCGTTGGTAGTCGGCGTCGTGTCCGGACGGGTCCATGTGGCACAGCACCACTGCTTGCGGATCGACGCCCATCTCGTCGACCACGATGTCGACGACGTGATGTCCCACGCGCTGCCAGCCCGGAAGGTGGACGAACAGGGGCACGTCCACCTCGCGCTGAGCAATGCACGCCGCCCGCAACGCTTTCGCCTCGTTCTGAGTGAAGAGCGGGGAGACGCCGATCTCCCCGATCACTCCCGGAGCCAATTCCTTTGCCGGATCGAACTCCTCGACGAGCGAACCTGCCAGATCGTCGACACCGAGTTCGTGGACCTCGACCGGATGGGTCGTCTCGAGGTACCACCCTGAACCCATGATCACTCGCACATCTGACTTTCGCGAGAACTCCGCCAACTTCTCCGGTGCCCGGCCCAGTCCCGGCGGTGTCAGATCGACGATCGTCCGACCCCCGAGGCGGGCGAAGTCCGCAAGGTCTTCCACCACGGCCGATCCGTCGTCGACTCGACAATTGTCGAGACTGTAATACGGATTGTCGTGAAGAAGCCAGGCATCCTCGGCGCGTACCGGACCGGCCAACCGCTGTGCCACAACCGGATCCGGGGCCTCGGTGTACGCACCGGTGACGTCGTTGTGCAGATGTTCGTGTGGGAGAACCAGTCCGAGTTCCGAGCTGTCCACGGTTCCCGTGACAGTACGAACCTTGCTCATGAGCGTGCAGGCCCCGACGGTGCGGACTGCAGGTGTCGCCACAGCGCGCTCAGTGTATGTCCGCGCATGTTGATCCAGATGGCCAGTAGCAGAACGACACCGGTGATGATCGGCGTCAGGAACGGGCTCACGCCGAGCAGGGTCAATCCGTTGGCGATGATTCCGGTCAGGACGGCGCCGATGACGGTACCGATCACGGTGCCGCGACCGCCGAAGAGATTGGTGCCACCGAGAACCACCGCGGTGATCACGGTGAGCTCGAATCCCGTTGCGGAGTTGGCCGAACCCGAGCCCAGTCGAGCCGCGATCAGCAGTCCCGCGATACCGGCAGCCAAGCCGGTGAAGACGAGCGTCATCATGAGCACACGACGCGTGTTGACGCCGGACCGTCGCACGGATTCGACGTTGGAGCCGATACCGGTGACATAGCGCCCGAAGCGCATGCGGTTGAGCGCAATTGCTCCGATGACCACGACGACGAGAGCAATCCAGGCGCTGGCGGAGAACCCGAGGAACTCAGCAGTTCCGAGCTTCGCGAAGTAAGTGTCGGCAGGAACCGGAACGGAGAATCCTTCGGTCCGATACAGCGCGATACCGCGAATGACGGACATCGTCGCCAGAGTCACGATGAACGGCGGAATACCCTGATAGGCAGCGAGCCATCCGTTGACCAGGCCCCAGGCCGCACCCATCACCGGGGCGGCGACGAAGACCAGGGACGAATCGACGCCGGCCTGGATAAGCTCGGCACTCATCGCCGCGACGAACGCGACGATCGCACCGACGGACAGGTCGATCTGACCTG
>NZ_LVCT01000683.1:0-8197 GCF_001647205.1 Rhodococcus sp. EPR-134 | reverse complement strand
AAGACGGCTGCGACAGCAACTGTCACCGCCAGCATCGCGAGGGTGGGCTTGTTGACGCTGTCCCACAAGGAGGGTTTCGCGGCGAGCTTGCGCTCGATCGGCGCCTGGGTCTTCTCGAGAGTGGTCATGCCGTGGCTCCCTGTGTTGCTGCCGATGTCCGTTGCGGCACCGGAGTTCGAGTGATGAGTCCGACGAGGGACTCGATGTTGAGGTCGCCGATCGGAACGTCGTCGACACTCTGCCCCTCGTACATGACCGTGATTCGGTCACACACGCGGAACAGGTCCTGCAGGCGGTGTGTCACGAGAATGACGCCCACGCCGGCCGCTGCGACGTCCGTGATCAGCTTGAGCACCGACTCGACCTCGGCGACGGCAAGCGCTGCGGTGGGCTCGTCGAGGATCAGTACGTCTGGGCGGAAGGAGACTGCGCGGGCGATCGCGACGGTTTGCCGCTGTCCGCCGGACAGTTGCCCGATCTCCTGGTAGGTCGACTTCACCTTGACATGCAGGTCGGCGAGAATGTGAGCCGCCTTCTCGTGCATGGCATGCCGGTCGAGGAAGGGGCCTTTTCGCGGTTCTCTGCCGAGGAACAGATTGCTGGCGACGTCCAGCGTGTCGCACAGAGCCAGATCCTGGTAGACGATTCCGATCTTTTTCTGCTGGGCGTCGAGAGGCGCCGAAAAGCGCACTGGTTCACCGTTGACGCGCATTTCGCCGCCGTCGTGCTGAACCGCACCGGCGAGAATCTTCATCAGAGTGGACTTACCGGCGCCGTTGTCGCCGACCACTCCGAGTACTTCACCCTTCGCCAGCCGAAGGTCCACTCCTTGAAGGGACTTCACCGGTCCGTACGACTTGGTGATGCCCGAGAGTTCGATCAGTGGAGGTGCCATGATTACTTCTCCAAGTAGTACATGTAGTCGGCCACGTTCTCCGGGGTCACGATCTGGGTGGGAACCGGGATGTTTGCCGGAGCGCCGCGTCCGCAAGCCAGGTCGATTGCCGAATTCATTGCCTCATGGCCGAATTCGAAGGTGTTCTGCTGGACCACGCCTTTAAGCCAACCGGCTTTGAGTCCGCCTACCGCCTGATCCGAAAGATCCCAACCGACTGCTTCGATGCGATCCTGCGCCTTCTGACTGTTGACCGCCGCGACGAGACCGATCAGTGCCGGCTCACCGGTTGCGTAGATGTACTTCATGTCGCCACCGCCGGTCAGCAGGTTCTCCGCTGCGGTCTGTGCGTTCTCCTGAATGTTACGTCCGTCCACGACGGTGCCGACGGTCATTCCGCGGCCGGTCACGGTCTCCGTGAAGCCCTTCTGCCGCTCCAACTGAACAGTGCTGTTGAGCGCGCCGACGATACCGACCGTTCCGGTGTTGTTCGCGACGTCGGCCAAGGTGTTTCCGATCTTGGCGCCACCCTCGGCGTTGGCCGTACCGACCTGAGTCGACAGTGCCGGATCGTCGATGGTCGCGTCCACCGCGACGACGGGGATGCCCGCGTTCTTGGCCTTGACCACCGACGGCTTGATTCCGTCCGTGTCGATTGCATCGACGATGATCGCGTCAACTCCGGCGGCGATCAGATTGTCGAAGGCGTTGGCCTGCGCGACGGAATCGTCGTTGCCGCTGATGATCTGCAGGTCGACGCCTGCCTTGTCCGCGACGTTCTTCGCGGCATTGTTGATCTGGTTGAAGTACAGCGCCTGGAGGTTGATGGTCACCAGACCGACCTTGAGCTTGCCGTTCGTCCCGTCACAGCTTTCGGCGACCCGGGTCGGCTGCGGGATGGACGAGCCCCCCGATGCGTCCTTCGAGTCACTCGACGAAGCCGAGTCACAAGCGGTGAGCGTGAGCGCGACTGCAGCTCCCAGCGCCAGAGGCAATGCACGTTTCATCATCGAGTCTCCAAAAGGGTGTGAGGGGTCAATGTTGCTGTGAAGCTGTCCAATTCATCTCGGGTGGGGCATCCGCGGGGGCCTGCGGTGGCGCAAGCCAATGCAGCCGATGCCCCGGCGAGTCGTGCGGCGTCCACCGGTGAGCGCCCGGCGTCGACAAAAGCGATGTACGTACCGCCGAAGCAATCACCGGCCCCGACGGCATCGACGACGTCGACCACTACTGCCGGTTCGCTCGTCACCTCGCCGTCCGGTGTGGCCAGTGTCCAACCTCGCGAGCCGTCGGTCACCAGCAGGTGGGTGTGGTGCTCGGCGGCCAGAGTCTGCCACTGGTCGAAACCGATCCCGAACTCGCCTTCCCACAGGGCACGCCCTACGACGACGTGGTCGGCCAGAGCGAACGCGCGCAGTGCCGCGGCTTTGTTTTCACAACCGTCCAGATCGATTACCAGACTTACGCTTCCCGGCAATTCATCCGGGAGGAAGACCGCACGGTATCCGTCGAGGAACAGTCGTCCACCGCCGGCAGCGGCCAATCGGGTGACGACAACTCCGATGCGTTCGGCATCGTTCGGGTCGTCCTGGCTGATGATGGAGCGATCGCCGTCCTGCGCGATGAGAACAACTGCCGTCGACAGGAACGCATCTCGCGGCGACCAACTGGTGTCGACGCCGTCTGCCTCGAGGGATTCGAGAAACTCGGTGGACCGCGCGTCCGGGCCCACGGCACCGGCAAAGATCACTTGCGCGCCCATTCTGGCCGCGGATACCGCAGCATTTGCATTCATTCCACCGTCGATCTGACTGATGGCCGTTGCCTGAACGCGCTCACCGAGTACCGGTACGTGTGGGACATGTACCGTCACATCGTTGTTGGCGTATCCACAAAAGACAATCATGGTTACTTTCCTGCGGCCCGGGACAGTTCGCGGACCTTCTCGCCTGCGACCCGTCCCCACCAGCGTCCATTGTCCTTCACCGAGGATGCAACTATCGCGCCGTCGCATTCCTTCATCAGCGCTGCGACATTGGCAGCCGTGATGCCGGATCCGATGATCACCGGAAGAACGGTGTTGTCTCGGATCACGGAAACCTCGTCGACCGAAGCGGCGTCACCGGTGCGCGAACCCGTCGCGATCAGAACATCTGCGTCGAAGAACTCGGCGTCTTCGGTCTGTTCCGCGACAGTGCGGTCCGCGACAATGGCATGCGCACCGTGTTTGACGTGCACGTCAGCGAAGATCCGGACCGGGTCGGCGCCGATGCGATGGCGGAAGCGCGTCGTCTTGGCGGCCTGGCCCTCGATGAAGCCCTCATTGGCAATGTAGGCATTTGCCCACTGATTGACGCGCACAAAACTCGCGCCTGCCGCCCACGCTGCGGCCACTCCGCACTCGCCGGCGTTGGACAGGATGCTGACGCCGACGGCCTTGCCGAACTCGCCGACCACCGCTGCCGTGATGACTCCCATGCTCGCGGCGGTTTCGTATCCGTGTTCGCCGGGCTTGAGGAACGGTATGTCCCAGTGATTTTCGACGATCACACCGTCGAAACCGTTGTCGACATACGCGTGTGCTTCCTCGACGGCGAAGCGAGCAATTTCCGAAACCGGCTGCCCGGTGTAGTGCGGGCTGCCCGGCAGGGCCGGGAGGTGAATGGCCCCGATGAGAGATGGCGTGCCGGTGAACATCTCTGCCAGCGCCGAGGGCTTGGGCGGAAAGACTCCGAGCGGTGATGCGGTCACTTCAGCTACCCCATTCCATGCGCAAGATTTGCGCTGTATGTCCATGCACAAGATCTGCACACGATGTAATCGATTGCCTTGATGAATTAGCAGGTTATGCGATCAACACCGGGTTGTGTCAAGGATTTCACAATTCGAATTTGTAAACGATTGCCTCAATCGCGTTACATGCGGGACACTGGACCGTGCGGTTCGATAACCTCGGACCCGAATCGAGCAGAAAACGGGGGACGCATGCGCAAGGCGACCATTCGCGATGTCGCGGAACTGGCCGGGGTGTCGACGGCCACCGTGTCGCGGGCACTGTCCGGATCCCGCCCTGTCTCGGACGAGCTTGCAGCGACGATCAAACGAGCCGCGGATTCTCTCGGATACTCGGGAAACATCATCGCCAGCTCGCTGCGTCGTAATCGGACGGACACTGTCGGAATGGTGGTTCCGAGTATCGCGAACCCCTTCTTCACTTCGCTGGTGGTCAACGTCGAACACGTCCTCGCTCGGCGCGGACTACAACTGTTCCTGTGCGATTCTCGTTCCGATCCCGACGTGGAAGCGCAGCGACTCAAGTCGCTCGTCTCCCGGCAAGTGGACGGAATCATCATCAGCCCGTGCCACGGCGAGCTGAGTGCAGAAGCCGTCCGAGCCAGCGCGGCAACGCTTCCGGTCGTTCAACTGGACCGGTTTGCAATGGATACCCAGACGGACTGGGTCGGCGTCGACGACGACGCCGCTCAATCCCTGGTGATGGAGCATCTGTCCGAGCGTGGCGCGCAATCAGCCGCCTTCATCAGTTCCGAGCTGACCAATTCGTCAACAGAACTTCGCCGGGCCGGCTTCTTCCGCCACGCGGATCGAATGGGCATCGAAACTCGTGACGAGTGGACACAACTCGGCGAGTACTCGATCGAGTGGGGGCGCACGGCATCCAACATCATCCTGACCGGCAAAACTCGCCCCGACGCCCTGGTCTGCGCCGACGACTTGATCGCACTCGGTGTGTTGCAGACCTGTCACGCATTGGGCATCGACGTTCCCGGCGACGTTCTGGTCACCGGTTTCGACAACATCCCGTTCTCCGAATTGTGCAACCCGCCGTTGACCACCGTCGGGCAGCCGCAGGAAAGAATCGCGGAAGAAGCTGTGCGACTTCTGGATCAGGCGATGTACAACTCTTCCGAGTCGACAGCCCACATCGCGCTTGCTCCTGAACTGATTGTCCGTCAGTCCACCGTCGGCCAAGCGGCGGCAACCGCACCGTAAGCAGCGATCGCATCGTCCAGTTCGGAGACCTTGACGCTTTCGTTGGCCGCATGCATCAGCGAGGGAGTGCCAGGGCCCCAGATCACGACGGGAGCACCAGGGGCGGCGGCGGCCAGTACCGAAGCGTCGGTGAAGTACGAAACCGGTTCGGTTGCAACAGGGATAGGCAAGGTAGCCAACCACGGATCCGACGCGTCGGTACGCACACCTCCCAGATGAATCGACGTCTCCACCGAGTCGACTTCTGGTTGGGCTCGCCACCACGCGAGCAGGTCGGCGCCGTCTCCCACCGTGCGGTGATCGATCACCGCACGTGCACTGTCCGGCACGATGTTCGGAGCCGAACCCCCGCCGACCAAGCCGAGGTTCCAGGTTTCGGCACCCAGAAACGCGTCGGACGACAGCGGAAGCTCACGCCGGGCTCGGTCGACGACGTCAAGCAGTTTGAGGACGGCGTTAGTTCCTCGCTGCGGTGTACTCCCGTGCGCGGCTTTTCCTTTGACGGACACTTCGAGCCACAGTGCGCCGCGGTGCCCCAGGTTGATGCGATTGCCGGTCGCCTCGGGAACGATGACAGCCCCGACCTCGAGATTCGCCACGGCGTCGGCCGAACGAACAGCCCCGAGCGATCCGATTTCCTCGTCGCTCGTCAGCAGTAGTGCGACCGGGACTCCACGTTCGAAAGCGTCGACAACCGCGGCAGTAGCGGCAACAAGGCCGGCCTTCATATCCGATGTCCCTCTGCCGAGGAACAATTCGCCGTCGACCTGTGCGGCGTACGGGTCGAACTCCCAGTCGGAGACAGTGCCCACTGGCACCGTGTCCACGTGGCAGGCGAACAGTAGTCTGGCTGCCGAGGGTGCAGCTTCGTTGGTGATCAAGGCCCAGGGATGATTGCCGGTCAGGTCTGACTCCACCTTCGCCTGTGGCGCACGTGAGAGAACCAACGAGACAATCGAATCCATCACCCGCCGTTGAGGAGCGGCCTCCCCCGAGACCGTGTCGAGAGCTACCAGTTCCGAGAGAAGTCCGAGGGAATCCATGTCCCTATTCTTACACTGCCACGGATTCAGTGCGCTGCCAGCTGGGCGATGACAACGTAATTGTCGTCGGTCGACTCTCCTTCGACGACATCACAATTGGCGAGGATCAGCCGTCCCGGAACCGATTCGCGCAACTCGTGAGCGCCCAGCAGCGAACCTTTGTGCAGCGGCCCGACTGTTTCGACGTCGTACTCGAGTGTGCCGTTCGGTGTACCCAGGAGAATTCGATCGCCCGGCTCCACTACCCGGAGCGCCCGGAACGGTGCTTCGCGAGTGGTGTAGTTGTGGCCGACCACGACAACTGTTTGTGTGGTCGACGTTCCCGGCATTCCGCTTTCACCCCACCACACCGGCAGTTCGTCGACGGGATTCAGTTGCTGCCCACTCTCGCCGCCGCGCATCAGTTTCTCCGAGTGCAACGGACTGCTCAGGTACGTGACCCCGGACGCAGACCTCAACTCGATCCTCTCGGGTTCTGCCGGATCGACGGTCACCGAAGCCGGTGCAGCCGCGATATGCGACTGCACCGGCGAGCGGTCAGGTAGCGATACCGCGTTCTCGCCCGAACATCCGGATACGAGGAGGGCGAGGATCGCTACCGCCGAGAGACCGAGGCTACGCAGACGTGTTGCCCGGGCCGTCATGACGCTTGCGACGAACAACCACCGTCGTAGCTGCTGCGGCGGCAGCGCCCACGACTCCGACGCCGATCAATACAGCCGGCAGGTTGGAGTTGCTGCTACCGCTGGTGCTGCTGCTTGCGGTGTCACCGAGAGCAAGGTCGACCGGGGGCAGGCTTCCGGCGAGCGCCGGATCGCCGTCGGCATCGGTGACGTAGTAGTCGACGACGTCGAAGGCTCCCTTGTTGTTGTAGTAGCCGACCAGCTTGACGCCGGTCTTGTTCACTACAGCGGTGGTCTCGTCGACCTTCGTGACCCCGGAGCCGTCGTCAGTGTGCTCACCGATGATCACTTCACCGCCGACGCCTGTTCCGTTGTCGATCTCCTTCTCGCCCTTTGCCTTGAGCTCGTCGACGATCTTCTGCGCTGCATCCGCTTCGGCCTTTGCGGCGGCTGCGGCGGCCTGAGCTTCCTTTGCCTTTGTTGCTGCGGCGTCGGCCGCCGCCTTCGCGTCTTCGGCGGCCAGGTAGAGATCCTGCGCCTTCTTACTCGCTGCTTCGGCAGCTTCGGCCTTCTTGGCGGCTTCGGCAGCCTTTTCGTCGGCGATTGCTCGCTTGTCGGTGGCCGCCTCCCCTGCAGCATCGGCCTCGGCCTGCGCCGTCTCCGCGGCCTTCTGCGCAGCGGCAGCGTCCTTCTGTGCGGAAGCTGCGGTAGCTGCCGCTTCATCTGCGGCCTTACGGGCGGCGGTGGCAGCTTCTACCTCGGTGGCGGCTGCGGACTCGGCTGCCTTGGCGGTGGTTTCGGCGGCGGTGGCCACCTTCTGAGTTTCCTTGACGGTGATCGCGAGCTGCTTGGCATTCCAAGCTGCGGCCAACGCCTGAGCCTTTGCGGCGAGTCCCTTCGCGATGTCCCAGTTCTTGAAGGCTTCCTCGGCTTCCTTGTTCTTGTCCGCTACCAGTTTGGCGTTTGCATCCGCGGCAGCCTTCGCCTCATCGGCCTTGGCCTGCAGAGCATTAGCCTCGGCGCGAGCGCGTGCCGCCTCCTCGGTCTTGGTCCCCGAACCGGCGGCCTTCGCTGCTTCCTCGAGTTCCGCAGCCTTGGCTGCAGCCGCATCAGCTTCTGCCTGAGCTGTTTTTGCTACCTCTTTGGCATCGGCCGCCGCGGACTCCGCAACCTTGGCCGCCTCTTCCGCTTCCTTGGCAGACTGTTCCGCTGCCCCGGCCTCCGCCTTGGCCTGCGTCGATTCGACCGCCGCCTTGGTTGCCTCGACGCTCGCCTGGGTCATTGCCTCGGTCGCCTTCACCGAAGTGTCTGTCGCTGCGGACGAGTCGACCCTTGCCGTCGCGGCTGCTTCGGCGGCCTTCGCTGCCGCGTCGGCAGCTGCCTTGGCTTTTGCTTCGGCTTCCGCCAGTGCTGCAGCGTCCGTACCAGCGGTTTCGGCACTGCCCGTGCCCGCGACCCCGGCTTCAACCTTCTCCGGCGTGGTCTCGGTGCTCGTCGCCGCGTCGGCGTCGGTGGTGGCAGCTGCCTCTTCCTCGGCGCAGGTCACCAGCGGATCAGCGCTCGGGGTACACACGGTTTCCGGCTCTGCCGATGCAATTCCCGTGCCGCCCACCGCCAATCCGAGA
>NZ_LVCT01000682.1:0-1305 GCF_001647205.1 Rhodococcus sp. EPR-134 | reverse complement strand
GCGTCGTGACAATGCTCGGCGCAGCCGCGGCGACCGCGCTGCCGAGGTCGCTCGACTCCTCACCACCGTCCAACTGCCGGTGGAGAAGGCGCACGAATACCCATCGTCGTTGTCGGGTGGTCAGCGCCAACGCGTTGCCCTCGCGCGGGCTTTGGCAGCCGCACCGGCAGTTCTGCTTGCCGACGAAATCACCTCCGCTCTGGACGTGTCCGTGCAGGGCGCGGTTCTGAATCTGTTGGTGGATCTGCAGAAGCAGCTTGGTCTGACGGTTCTGTTCGTCAGTCACAACCTGGCGGTGATCCGCTACGTCTGTGACCACGTCGCAGTCATGCTCGGCGGCGAGATCGTCGAGCACGGGCCGGTTCTCGACGTGATCGATTCGCCGAAGGAGCCGTACACGGCAAAGCTGTTGTCCGCGATCCCGACATTCGGGGAGCCGATGTTCCAATGACAACGCCGACCACTCTCGACTCCCCCGCTGCCGTAGCCCGTGCCGAAGAACGTCGTTCGGCGAGAATCCAGGATTACGCGTCCGTGGTTACACCGACCACCACCGCCGCATCGGCGTCGGGACGCATTGCATACGTACGTACCGAAGCGAATCCGGCTGCGGATACCAACGAGCACTCGATCTGGTTGGCTTCCCCGCAACTACAGCTCACCGCGGGACCTGCCGACACCTCGCCGGCCTGGCATCCCGTTTCGACGCTGTTGGTCTTCGTTCGGCCGGATTCCTCGGGCACACCACAACTGTGGAAGGTCGACGCCACCGGGGGTCCGGCAACACAGCTGACCACCACGGCGCAGCTCCCGCTCGGCGCGGGGGCACCGGTGTTCTCTCCTGACGGCGCTCGGATCGCCTTCAGCGCCCCCGTCGACCGCACTGCCGCCGGATCGTCATGCCTCTTGGTGGCGAAGCGCCTCAACTACAAGGTCGACGGATCCGGTGTCCGGGGCAGCGTTCGGGCGCACTTGTTCGAGTTCGATCTGGCCGCCGGCTCGCTTCGGCAGCTGACGGACGGCGATTGGGACGCTTCGCATCCCGCGTACAGTCCCGACGGCACCGAACTGGCTTTCACCGCGGCGATGGACGGCGACGCCGATCTGACGCGGGCGAGTTCCGCCTGGACCGTATCGCTGACTGATCTCGCCTCCACTCCGCGGATGTTGGGGCACGCACGCGGCATCGCAGGACCACTTGCATGGACACCTGCCGGCGACGCGGTCGTAGCCGTCGGTTGGCACACACCGATCATTCACAACAACGAACTTCTTGTCCTGCACCGCGACCAGCGAGTGGAAGAC
>NZ_LVCT01000681.1:0-3433 GCF_001647205.1 Rhodococcus sp. EPR-134 | reverse complement strand
CTTCTGCATCCGCAACCACGGCTCCACCGAACTGCACAAGGTCGATTTCGGATCAGGCTCCGTCTCACCACTTCTCACCGGCGAGCGGACAGTGGTCTCAGGCCTTGCCCTGACGTCCGGGCGAGCCGTCGTCGCGCTGGCAACGGCGACATCCTTCGGCGAGGTCGCCGTCATCGACCTCGAGACTCGTGCAGTCGAAACCGTCACCGAATTGAACACGGAACTGACAACTTCCGTCGCGTTTCCAGTCGCCTCCGAGCGTTGGTTCGACATCAGCGACGGCACCCGTGTTCAGGGTTGGATCCTGCGCGACCCGAACGTCACGGGCGCCGGTCCGCTGGTTCTGGACGTCCACGGCGGACCACACAATGCCTGGACCGGAACGCCGACCGTGATGCACGCATACCACGCGGAACTGGTCGCGCTGGGATTCACGGTCTTGATGATCAATCCGCGCGGAAGTGACGGCTACGGAAACGACTTCTTCGACGGTGTGCGGGACGGCTGGGGTGAGGCGGATCGTGCCGACCTGCTCGAACCGGTCGAAACCCTTGTCGCCGAGGGGATGGCCGATCCGAAGCAACTGGTACTCACGGGCTACAGCTACGGCGGATTCATGACGTGCGCCCTGACGTCCGTCACCGATCGGTTTGCCGTCGCAGTCGCCGGTGGTCTCGTTTGCGACATCGCGAACACAGCCGGCCCCTCGGACGAGGGCATCTTGCTGCAGACGGTCGAATTCGACCCGCAGTCATCTCGGGTACGGGAACTTTCGCCGCTGGGGCGAGTCTCCCAGGTGACGACACCGACGCTGATCCTTCACGGCGGCAGCGACGTCCGTTGCCCGGTCAACCAGGCCGAACAGTGGTTCGGTGGACTGCGTTTGGCCGGCACCCCGACCGAGTTGGTGGTTTTCCCGGACGCGTCACATGCCTTCGTGTTGACGGGTCGGCCGTCCCACCGACTGGAGTACAGCACTCGTCTCGTCGACTGGATCGAACGGCACCTCTCCCCCCAGCCCGCACTGACCACGGTCGATCCCGACTACTGGCAGTACCGACTCGACACCCTGAGTGCGAAGTACGGGGTACCCGGCGCCTCGCTGGGAATTCTGACCACAACCCGCAGCGGATTCGACCGCACCGTGATCACGTCCGGTGTCGTCAGTACCCGCACCGGCGTCGCGGCTACGCCCGACACGCTGTTCCAGATGGGTTCGATCAGCAAGGTCTGGACGGCCACCCTGATCATGCAGCTCGTCGAAGAAGGATTGCTGGATCTCGACTCACCTGTCCGGAACATCCTGCCGGACTTCGCAGTTGCTGACGCGGTAGCCACCGAAACGGTCACGACTCGCCACCTGTTGACTCACACCAGTGGCATCGACGGTGACGTTTTCATCGACGGCGGGCGCGGCGACGACTGCGTCGAGCGATACGTCGCATCACTGAAATCAACGGTGCAGCTCTTCGCCCCCGGCACCGATTGGTCGTACTGCAACACCGGCTTCGTGATCGCCGGACGAATCATCGAGGTTCTCCGAGGTAAGAGTTGGGACGCGGTTCTGCGCGAGCGGATCATCGAACCGCTCGGCCTGACCAAAACCACGACCCTGCCTGAGGAGACGGCACTGCACCGCGCTGCAGTCGGGCACGTCGGCGGTGCCGACGACCTCGAGCAGACACCACAGTTCCTCATCCCCCGCTCGATGGGCCCCGCCGGCCTCATCAACAGCACGGCCGAAGATCTACTCCTGTTCGCTCAGGACTCGATGCGCGAGGACCCGGTTCTCCTTCGGCGTTCCACTCATCTGGCGATGCTCGAGGAGCGCCGCCAGATCGGTGACGTGTCGTCAGCGGACATCATGGGAACCACGTGGTTGCTGCACAATTGGGGCGGTGTACTGGCTCATGGCCACAATGGCGGAACTCTCGGCCAGCAGTCGTTCTTGCGAGTGGTGCCGTCGTGCGGTCTAGCCGTGGTCCTGATGGCCAACGGTGGAGCAATGGACGCTCTCTCCGGCGATCTTCTGGCTGAAGTAATCGGTTCCATAGGCGGCGTCAGTGTGACACCGGCATTCTCGCCTGGTGACCCCCACACCCGCGTCACGTCCTCACCTGAAGAACTCGATGCGCTGTGCGGCCTGTACCGCGATGCCGCAGCCGATTTCGTCTTGGAAAGGACCGGCGGTTCCCTGACCGCCCGCCGCACCGATCACATCGACCCTTCGGTCACCGCCGAAAGCGCAGAGTCCGTCTCTCTCAGCCTGATCGAAGTTCACCCTGGAGTGTTCGGGACCCGACTCCCTCAATCAGCAGGTTGGATCCGGATCACTTTCTCCGACAACGGGAGTACACAATTGCTACACGTCGGAAGCCGCGCGTATCCGCGAGTGAACAACCGATGACCATTCTCCGCGATCTGGCCGAGCGCCAACTTCCTCAGATCCTCGAGGACGCCATCGCGCTCATCGAAGTCGAGTCGCCGTCACACGATCTCGAAGCTGTTGCCCGCAGCGCGAAGTGGACGTCAGATCTTGTCCACGAACGACTCGGCGTGACACCGGAGTCGATAGTGGCGGAAGGCCGAACCCATCTGGTGACCCGTTTCGGCAGCTCACCGACGCGGTTGATGCTGCTCGGTCATCATGACACCGTGTGGCCGATCGGCACCCTGACACGCCTGCCCGCAGCCGTCACCGACGGAGCGCTCCGAGGTCCGGGCGGACTCGACATGAAACTTGGTGTCGTTCAGGCAATCCACGCCCTCGCTATCGTCCGGGAGCTGCACGGCGACGATGCACTCGACGGAATCACACTCCTCGTGACCGGTGACGAAGAAATCGGTTCACCCACGTCGCGGTCCCTCATCGAGGAACTTGCGGCAGGCGCGGTACTGGTTCTCGAGGCCGGCGGTGACGGTGGCGAACTGAAGACTGTCCGCAAGGGGGTGTCGCTGTATCGGATCCATGTTGCCGGTCGCGCCGCCCACGCCGGGCTGGAGCCGGAAAAAGGCATCAACGCTGCAGTAGAACTGGCTCGTCTCGTGATCGCGATCAACGACTTGTCCTCGCCGGCACAGGCAACCACCGTCACCCCGACTGTCATTTCAGCCGGAACCACAACCAACACCGTTCCGGCAGAAGCCTTCGTCGACGTGGACGTGCGCGCAACCAGCGCCGCCGAGCAGGAGCGCGTCGATGCGAATATCCGAGCCCTGCAGGCAATCCACCCCGAAGCCGTAGTCACGGTCTCGGGTGGTGTCAACCGTCCACCTCTCGAAGCGACGATGTCCGCACCGTTGCTGGCGTTGGCGGAACGCGTTGCGCTCGAGCATGATCTGACTCCGCTCGTCGGCCTCGCCGTCGGCGGAGCCTCGGACGGAAACTTCACTGCCGGTATCGGTATCCCCACCCTCGACGGCCTCGGTGGCG
>NZ_LVCT01000680.1:0-6237 GCF_001647205.1 Rhodococcus sp. EPR-134 | reverse complement strand
TCTGAAGGGGGCCCTCGTGTCGAAAAGCAAAGCGGTTGAGTTTCGAGAACTGGTCGATACCCGCGAAATAGCCGATCTATCCGCCGTTTTCGACGAGATCTGGGCTACCAGTCCCGGACCGGCTCATTTCGGCACTGCGATGTTGGTTGCGCTTCACCACGGTGGTCACTACGTGGTGGGAGCCTTTTCCGAAGGCGAAATGATCGGTGGTTGCGTCGGATTCTTCGTCGAGCCTCTCGGCGAGGTTCTGCACTCACACATCGCCGGAGTACTACCGGGACACGCAGGCAAGGGAATCGGCCGCGCCCTCAAGCATCATCAGCGAGACTGGTGCATCGAGCGCGGCGTCAGGACGATCCGGTGGACCTTCGATCCACTGGTCGCACGAAATGCCTATTTCAACATTCAGCGTCTCGGAGCCGAACCGGCCGAATACAACCCGGATTTCTACGGGTCGATGGCAGACGGAATCAACGCAGGCGACGCCAGCGATCGTATGCTCGTCAGTTGGGACCTCGACGTCGATGGATCTCCGAGTTCTACTGTGGCCGTGAATGATACATTCAAGGTGCTTCAACCCACCGAAGACGGTACGCCTCGAATGCTCCCGATCCCACCCGACTGCGTCGATATCGCAGTCGGAATACCCAGAGACATCGAGCATCTGAGAACAGTCGACCGCGCCTCTGCCTTTGCCTGGCGACACGCGCTTCGCGAGTACCTCGAACCACTGATCGCCTCGAAGGAATGGCAATCGACCGGCTTCGACCCCAGCGGCTATTACATGTTCACGAAAATCTGCGAGACAACCGGAGAAGAGCAAGTCCATGCACATTGAGTCCGTCGAATTGCGCGAACTGCGCATCCCTCTCGTCTCCCCCTTCACCACGTCATTCAGCACCCAGCTCGAGCGCAACACCCTCGTCCTGAAAGTGAGCGGCACCACCGACGGCCCCAACGGTCCGGTGGAGACCGTCGGCTGGGGCGAGTGCGGCTCGCTCAGCGATCCGTACTACAACTCCGAATACACCGCTGGTGCGCGGGCGATGCTTCGCGAGTATCTCGTTCCGACGCTGCGTAAGTCGCAGTCGGATCAGCCGCTCTCGGCCGAGACGGTCGGCAGCGTACTTCACCACGTCGTGGGTCACCAGATGTCGAAGTCGGCTATCGAAATGGCAATCCTCGATGCTGAATTGCGGGCTCGTGGACAGTCTTTCGCTCGGTACCTCGGTGCCACTCGCACTCGGGTGCCCTCGGGAGTGTCCGTCGGCATCCAGGACAGCATTCCGCAGCTACTCGAAACCGTCGGCAACTATCTGTCGCAGGGTTACGTGCGAATCAAGCTGAAGATCAAGCCGGGCTGGGACATCGCTCCCGTGGCTGCGGTGCGCAAGGAGTTCGGCTACGACGTTCCTCTGCAGGTCGACGCGAACGCCGCGTACACCCTCGTCGACGCGCAGTTGCTCCGTCGCCTGGACGAATTCGCACTGCTCCTCATCGAACAGCCGCTGGCCGAGGACGATTTGGTGCAGCACGCCAAGCTCGCCCAGTCCCTTTCGACTCCGATCTGCCTCGACGAGTCGGTCGAGTCGGCCAAGGATGCGGCGGATGCCATCACGCTCGGCGCCGCTTCGGTCATCAACATCAAGCCGAGCCGTGTCGGTGGATATCTGGAAGCCAAGCGCATTCACGATCTCGCCTCGGCGCACGGTATTGCGGTGTGGTGCGGCGGAATGCTCGAGACCGGAATCGGCCGCGCCGCCAACGCAGCCCTCGCGGCGTTGGACGGATTCACGCTGCCCGGCGACATCTCGGCGTCCGATCGCTTCTACAAGGAAGACATCACCGAACCTTTTGTCATCGAGGACGGCCACATCGCCGTGCCGCAGGGACCGGGCTTCGGTGTGACTCCGCGCGAAGACGTCATGGATCGCTTCACGGTCGGAACCGAGATTCTGTAGGTCCGTCACACAGTCACGCAGCAGCCACCTCCACCGTCACCCCGGAGGTGGCTGTTCGTCGTTTGTGTCGGTAGGGGGGTGCATAGTGATTCGGACATGACGTTCTGCACCGAAAGGCCCCCGATGAGTAGCTGGTCCGATCGCCCGATCTGCGCGTTCGACCTCGAGACCACGGGGCGGGATCCGTCGACCGCTCGTATCGTCAGTGCCTGCGTCGCGGTGATCGACGGTTCGAGTGTCGAAACACGCACGTGGCTACTCGATCCCGGCGTCGACATCCCCGCCGGCGCCTCGGCTGTTCACGGCATCAGCACCGAGTTCGCGGCGCAACACGGCCAGGATTATTCCGAGGGCTACGAAGAGATTCGCGAGGCTCTGCACAATTCCTGGGCGCGCGATCACGCCGTCGTGGCGTTCAATGCCTCCTATGATCTGACGGTCATGCATGCCGAGGGTCTGCGCATCGGCAAGCCTGCATTCGTTCCGGGGTTGGTGATCGATCCGTACGTGATCGATCGGGCGATGGATACGTTCCGCAAGGGCAAGCGAACGCTTGCGGCCGTGTGCGAGCACTACGGAATTTCATTGGAGTCGGCGCACGAAGCCGAGGCCGATGCCAAAGCTGCGGCAGCGTTGGCCCGCGAGTTGGCCGTGCGGTTCCCCGACATCCTGGGGCTCGATCTCATGGTCGATCAAGCCGATTGGCACGCAGAGCGGCAACGCGATTTCGCCGAGTACCTTCTCAGCCAAGGGAGGGACGTGGCAGATGTGGACGGCCAGTGGCCGATTCGCATCATCGCCTGACGTCCTCCCCGGCTCGGACGACCGCGCGCTACGCCGGGACCGGCGGCCACACCGGCGCAATGGACCACGGACGGGCTGTTTCGAGCTGCGACGCAACCTGAATCAGCAGATCTTCACGGCCGAACGCGCCGACCAACTGCACGCCTATCGGAACGCCGGCCGAGTCATGACCCATCGGCAAGGAAATCGCCGGCTGACCTGAACTGTTGAACGGACTGGTCAAGCCGCTGTACCCGGCCGAATGCTCCCAGATCGACATAGGATTCGCCGTAGCGAGCAGACCGAGCGGAGCTGCCGGCCGAGCCATCGTCGGAGTCAGCAACAGGTCGTGATCGACAAAGAACGCACCGATCACCTGAGCGGCCCGCTCGAGTTCCTGCAATGCCTTGACGACGTTCGTCGCACTTTCGGACTTCGCGCGGTCGTAGATCATCCGCGCCATCGGCTCGAGGTCGTCGTCGCGGATCGCGCGATTCAGGGCGGCGAGTCGTTCGTCGACCTCGATCGTCATCGGAATGCCCATCAACACCGAAAGCCCGGCAGTGAGCGCATCGAGCGGAAAGTTCGGGGCACCCTCGGTGACATCGTGACCGAGTTCTTCGAGCAGGCCGCCAACACCGGTCGCGACGGCCGAGCACTCCGGGTCCACCGGGGTGCCGTCAGGAAGAGCGGTACTCAAACCGATCCGCAACCGTCCGGGATCGGCACCCACTTCCTCGATGTACGGCCGCTTCGGCGCCAGGATCACGTAAGGATCGCCCACTGTCGGCCCGGCGGACAGATCGAGAAGCAACGCAGTGTCGCGGACACTTCGGGTGAGCGCGTGATGAACACTCATCGGCGACGAGAAGAGCGTGCGCGCCGGTGCCGTCGGAGTACGTCCTCGGCTCGGCTTGAGGCCTACCAGGCCGCAGGCCGATGCGGGAATACGGATCGATCCACCACCGTCGCTGGCATGCCCGCCTGGCACGATCCCGACGGCAACAGCTACAGCCGTGCCACCCGAAGATCCGCCGGGCGAACGATCAAGGGCGTAAGGGTTACGGGTGGGTCCGAACAGCGCAGGTTCGGTACTCGCGTTCTTGCCGAACTCCGGGGTGTTCGTCTTGCCGATGACAACCAGACCAGCCTGGCGGTAGCGCTCGACGAGCGTCGAATCTTTTTCTGCCACAGCGTCGGCGAACAATCGAGATCCATTGGTGCTCGGCAATCCTGCGACGTCCATGCCGAGGTCTTTGATCACGAACGGGACGCCCTGCAGTGGACCATCCGGCAGGCCGCCTGATACCTCGTTGCGCGCTTCCTCTCGGCGCTCACTGATCACCGCGTTGACTGCCGGGTTGCGCTCGTCGAGCCTGTCCAGACTGAACTCGAGGACTTCCTTGGCGGAGACGTCGCCGCTCTTGATCGCTTCGGCCAGGCCGGTCATGTCGTTGTTGTCGAACAAATCCTGCATCGATGCCCTCATCACTCGTGTCGAACTCTGCCGATAGTGAGGTCCGTCATATCAACCGGAGTGGCGACGCAGTTCCGAAATTCCGCTTGGCGGGACCGATCAGAGAATCAAGCCCTCACAGAATCAAACCTTGCCGCCGCGCTTCCACGACCGCTTCGTGACGACTGCGGACGTCGAGTTTTCCCATCAGATTCCTCATGTACGTCTTGATCGTTTCGACGCTCAGGGACAACCTCTCGGCGATCTCGGCATTGCGCAGTCCGAGAGCGACGTACCCCATCACCTCCCGCTCGCGTGGCGACAGGACAACGGTGTTCGCGACTGGAGTGTTCGCGGAAGGTTTCGGCGACGCCAACGCCCGCAACTTTGCCTCGACCGCGAGGACCTGCGCGCTGAGAGCCATGTCCTCGAGGTTCGCCGCGATCTCACCGAGCGCCAGGACGCTCTCGGTCAGCCCTTCGGATATCTGGGCATCGCGGTTCGAACCATGTTCCACCGCAGCGGTATCGAGCATCGCCACCCGACGATCCACTTCGTCGCGAATCTCGAATTCTCGGGCCAACGCGTACGACGATCGCATCATCGTCTCGGCGATCACGTCGCCGATCGGCAGGTTGGCACGCAGTCCTCCGTAGATCGCTCCGCGAGTAACCCCGCGTACGACGATCGGGACTGCCATCAAGGATTCGATCGCTTCGGTGCCCACTTCGTAGTCGTAGTCGTGAGTGATGTGCGACGAGTTCGCGTAGTCCTGGACCGCGCCCGGTCGTTGTTCTGCGATCGCCCGACCGCCGAGTCCGCATTCGGCGTCGATCCGCAGGTTTCGCAGGATGTTGCTGCGCGTGCCGACGTGACCGGTGATGGTCAGCGACCGGTCGCTGACGCAGCCGCCGAACAGAACCGGCAACTCGGTTTTGGGGTGCAGCCGACGCAGTTCGGCGCGCAACGCGTCGTCGTCGCTCGGTCTCAGTACCCTGCTCACTCTCACCTCCACGTACCCAATTCAGAGGGTAGCGGCACCTTTGGCTGGGCAATAGCGTGCATCCAGGCCATTTGTAGTGCCGATCACACTTATCGTGACACCAACCGTGCCACGTCGCCTTCGGAGGAACCGTGTCTGTCCCGACAGCTGTCGCAGCCAACAACACCCCGCTCAGTCCGCTGCGCTTTCTCGAGCGCAGCGCCGCGGTGTTCCCCGAGCGCACCGCCGTCGTTCACGGCGACCGGACCTACTCGTACCGAGAGTTCGGTGACGAGGTCGCGGCTCTGGCCCGCGTCCTGCGTGAACGCATTCAGCCCGGTGACCGCGTTGCATACCTGGCGCCGAACGTACCCGAGATGCTGTTCGCGCATTTTGCCGTCCCCCTCGCCGGCGGGGTCCTGATCGCCCTGAACTCACGCCTCGCCGGTCCCGAACTCGAATACATTCTCGATCACTCGGGAACCACGATCCTGTTCGTGGACTCCGAATTCGTCGGTTCGGTCACCTCGTCCAAGGCAAACGTGGGGAGCCTGCGTGAGATCGTCGAGATCCCGGACTCCACCGTCCCCTATCCGGACGTTCCCACCGGAATCGTCACCGGGCAGTACGCCGATCTGATTGCCGAAGGCGAAGCTCTCTCCGATCAGCCACTGCACTGGGGCGTCGACGACGAGCAGCAGTGCATCGCCATCAACTACACCTCGGGTACCACCGGAAAACCCAAGGGCGTCATGTACTCCCACCGCGGGGCGTACCTGAACTCGCTCGGCGAGACATTCCACAACGGCTTCGACGGAGCGACGAAGTATCTGTGGACACTGCCGATGTTCCACTGCAACGGGTGGTGCACGCCGTGGGCCGTCACTCAGGCCGCGGGCACACACATCTGCCTGCGCGCGGTCCGCGCCGATGCGATCTGGGACGCCATCGACAATCTGGGCGTGACACATCTGTGCGGCGCTCCTACCGTCTGCTCCACCATCGCCGACGCAGACCAGGCCCACAAGGTCGACGCCTTGCGCATCACCACCGCC
>NZ_LVCT01000679.1:0-3269 GCF_001647205.1 Rhodococcus sp. EPR-134 | reverse complement strand
CTACACGATCTGCGAATACCAGGAAGCCTGGGACGACAAGCCGCAGTCCGAGCGCGCCGCACTTCTCTCTCGTCAGGGAGTCGGCATGGTGCAGGCCGAAAATGCTCGCGTTGTCGATGCCGAGATGAACGACGTCCCCGCCGACGGCCAGACCATGGGTGAGATCGTGCTCCGCGGCAACAACGTGATGCTCGGGTACTACCGCGACGAGGCCGCGACAGCCGAAGCATTTGCCGGTGGTTGGTTCCATTCCGGCGACCTCGGCGTCATGCATCCCGACGGATACATCCAGCTCAAGGACCGCGCGAAGGACATCATCATCTCAGGCGGCGAGAACATCTCCACCGTCGAGGTCGAGCAGGCGATCATGAGTCACCCCGCGGTGATCGACGTGGCAGTCGTCGGCGTTCCGGACGAGAAGTGGGGCGAGCGCCCGAAGGCATTCGTGGTGCTGGGCAAGGGATTACAGGCATCCGCCGAAGACATCGTCGAGCACACCCGCACTTTGCTGGCCGGGTACAAGGTTCCCCGCGACATCGTCTTCCCGCTCGACCTTCCTCGCACCCCCACCGGCAAAGTTCTCAAGTTCCAGCTACGCGCCGACAACTGACGCCGACGAAACCTGGATACTTGCATCCATGACCGAGCGCTCCGATGTACCCGGAACTGACCCCGCACAGTTTCGGGTACACGTCGCGTCTCAAGCGATCCGGTTGTTCTCGGAGAACGGGTACGAAGCCACCACCGTCGAGCAGATCGCCGCTGCCGCCGGTGTGTCGCGTCGGACGTTCTTCCGGCAGTTCCGCTCCAAGGAAGACGTGATCTTCGCCGATCACGAGTCCCTCCTCGAACACGTCGCAGAGTTCCTCGCGTCCGATTCCGCCGACCCCTGGGCGTCCGTGTGCGAGGCCGCGGGACTGGTGTTCGATTTCTTCCGCAGGAACCGAGACCTGTCGATGCGGCGATACCGCGTCGTACAGCATGTTCCGGCTCTTCGCGACCGCGAACTCGTCACCGGATTCCGCTACGAGCGCCTCTTCGTCGACTACCTGCGCAGCGCTGTGCCCCGCGAACCTGTCCTCGAGGTTGTCGGTTTTGCCGCAGCTGTCACCGCGTGCCACAACTACCTCTTGCGAAGCATGATCAAAGGCGACGAGGACGCCACAGCTGATGCACTAAGTCAGGCATTGCTCGACGTTCGGCGGACGTACGGCGTGGCACCCGGGTCCAAGACCAGCACGCCAGAATCGAAGTCCGTGCTGGTAGTAGCCTTTCCCCCGGGCACGTCCGCTGATGAGATCAGCAGAAAAATCCACGAACAACTCGGCTGACACTGCTCGTGCACCGAAACTTCACACACCCATCCCTTGACCTGGCACTCAGTGCCGTGTTTGACTGGGGTCATGGGCACCGGTCTGTCCGCGAATCTCGCTGGTAACGCCGGAGCCGCACCGACCGCCTTCAAGCCACCTTCACCAAGGAGCGTTCCCATGGCAGGAAACCCGGATTTCAATCTCTTCGCACTGAACGAAGAGCACGACGAACTGCGGGCTGCTATCCGCGGACTCTCCGAGAAGGAAATCGCGCCGTACGCCAAGGACGTCGACGAGAACGCACGTTTCCCCGAGGAAGCGCTCACTGCTCTCAACGCGTCGGGCTTCAACGCCATCCACGTTCCCGAGGCTTACGACGGCCAGGGCGCCGATTCCGTCGCCACCTGCATCGTCATCGAGGAAGTCGCCCGCGTCTGTGGCTCCTCCTCGCTGATCCCCGCTGTGAACAAGCTCGGCACCATGGGCCTGATCCTCAAGGGTTCCGAAGAGCTCAAGTCCAAGGTGCTCCCGGACCTCGTCAACGGCGGAATGGCGTCGTACGCACTGTCCGAGCGTGAAGCCGGATCCGACGCCGCTTCGATGCGTACCCGCGCAAAGGCTGACGGCGACGACTGGATCCTCAACGGCTCCAAGTGCTGGATCACCAACGGCGGCAAGTCCACCTGGTACACCGTCATGGCTGTCACCGATCCCGACAAGGGCGCAAACGGCATCTCCTCCTTCATGGTCCACAAGGACGACGAGGGCTTTGTCGTCGGACCGAAGGAAAAGAAGCTCGGCATCAAGGGCTCCCCCACCGCTGAGCTGTACTTCGAGAACTGCCGCATCCCCGGCGACCGCATCATCGGCGAACCGGGCACCGGCTTCAAGACGGCACTCGAGACCCTCGACCACACGCGTCCCACCATCGGCGCACAGGCCGTCGGCCTGGCCCAGGGCGCACTCGACGCGGCGCTGGCATACACCAAGGATCGCAAGCAGTTCGGCAAGTCCATCAGCGACTTCCAGGCTGTTCAGTTCATGCTCGCGGACATGGCGATGAAGGTCGAAGCCGCACGTCTGATGGTTTACACCTCCGCAGCACGCGCCGAGCGCGGCGAGAAGAACCTCGGCTTCATCTCCGCTGCGGCGAAGTGCTTCGCTTCGGACGTTGCCATGGAGGTCACCACCGACGCCGTGCAGCTGTTCGGTGGCGCCGGCTACACCACCGACTTCCCGGTCGAGCGCATGATGCGCGACGCCAAGATCACGCAGATCTACGAAGGCACCAACCAGATTCAGCGCGTCGTGATGTCGCGTGCGCTGTTGAAGTAAGGCACTTCGCGCCCCTGTGCGCCTTTCTGGTAGTCCTGACTACCGGAACGGCGCACAGGGGCTTGCCCCTAATTTTTGAGGAGAATCGTGGAACTTGTAGGCGTAATCGGCGGCGGCACCATGGGTGCCGGCATCGCCGAGGTATGTGCAAAAGCCGGTAGCTCGGTATTGGTGCTCGAAACCAAAGAAGAATTTGCCGCCGCTGCCCGCGAACGGATCGCCAAGTCGATCAACCGCGGCGTCGCCAAGGGCAAGATCACCCAGGAAGAAGCCGACGCCGCGATCGCACGCGTCCGCGTCACCTTGGACATGGAAGAGTTCGCCGATCGCGATCTGGTGATCGAAGCTGCTCCCGAGATCGAAGCTCTCAAGTACGAGATCTTCGGCAAGCTCGACAAGATCGTCAAGCCTGCAGGCATTCTGGCGACCAACACGTCGTCGATCCCCGTCATCAAGATCGCCAAGGCCACCTCGCGCCCCGGCCAGGTTGTCGGCGTTCACTTCTTCAACCCCGTGCCGGTCATGCCGCTCGTGGAGATCGTGGTCAGCCTGACGACGTCCGAAGAGACCGTTCTCGCCGTCACCGACTACGCCAAGAACACCTTGCGTAAGAAGACGGTT
>NZ_LVCT01000678.1:0-18333 GCF_001647205.1 Rhodococcus sp. EPR-134 | reverse complement strand
AAGACGGCAATTCCGGCGTGGACAGCCTTTACTTCGTCGGCTGACTTCCAGACGTTACGACCGGTCGGTCCGAAAAATTGAGAGCTGCTGCTCTACCCGCAGTAATCAGGACCGCGGAACGCGCCCCATCAGGTAGAACTCCGGATTGGGCAGCATGCCGGAGAAACTCGCCATGCGATTGCTGAGCCCGAAGAATGCAGTGATCGCGGCGATGTCCCACGCGTCCTCGTCGCCGAAGCCGTGCACACGAAGGGCGTCGAAGTCGGCGTCGGCGATTTCGTGCGAGGCGGAGTTCACCTTGGTGGCGAAGTCGAGCATCGCGCGCTGACGATCGGAGATTTCTGCGGTGCGATAGTTGACCGCAACCTGGTCGGCAACCAGCGGCTTCTTCTCGTAGATACGCAGAATTGCGCCGTGCGCGACAACGCAGTACGTACATTTGTTGGCCGCAGAGATCGTGGTGACGATCATTTCTCGATCACCCTTGGTGAGTGCGGAATCTTCCTTGAGCATGATCGCGTCGTGGTATGCGAAGAATGCCCGGAACTCGGCTGGGCGCCGAGCGAACATCAGGAAGACGTTGGGCACGAACCCCGACTTCTCCTGGATCTCGAGAATCTTGGCGGCGATGTCCTCGGGCACCTCGGTCAATTCAGCCTGCGGAAAACGGGTGCTCACTGTGCCTCCTGGTCAGCCATCGATGTTCGATTCAAGATAATGATGATTAACTGAGTTGTCCAGATGCATTTCCTGCCCTACTTTTTCGGGCACGGATAGTCGGGTACGGCCCAAGTGATCTGCGTAGCGTGAAACCCGTGAACAGGAAGACACGATGATCGACGGACTGAACCGCGCGCTCGACTACATCGAAAGCAATCTGAGCGGCGAGATCGAGACAGCCGAGATGGCAAGGCTGGCAACCACCTCGGAGTATCACTTTCGGAGGATGTTCTCGGCCCTGGCCGGCATTCCCGTATCCGAATACATCCGTCGACGTCGACTCACCCTGGCTGGTGCCGAGTTGTCCGTCAGCAGATCAGGAGTGTTGGAGACCGCCGTGAAGTACGGCTACTCGTCCGCGGAAGCCTTCACACGAGCGTTCACCGCATTTCACGGCGTGAGCCCCGGCGCGGTCAAACGCGCTCCCGCCGTTCTCAAATCCCAACAGAAACTTGTCATTCACGTGACACTGGAAGGAGCCACACCGATGGACTACATGCTTGTGGACAAACCTGCCCTGACGGTAGTCGGGTTCAAGACCCGGGTTCCATTGGTTCACGAAGGTCCCAATTCTGCGATCGAAGATTTCACCCGCTCCGTGGACAAGGTTGCGTTGCGAGGGTTGCGCGAGCTCTCCGATCAGGACCCGGCGGGAATCGTCAGTGTCGTCGACAATTTGGCGCATCCCAGAACCGAAGGCACAGAACTGGATTACTACCTGGGAGTGGTCACCGGCAAACCTTCACCCACGGGTTTCGATCTGCTGACGGTCGACGCACACACGTGGGCCGTCTTCACCGCCGACGGGTCGGAAATCGAATCTGTGCAGTATTTGTGGCGAGATATCTACACGGAATGGTTTCCTGCCAACCCTTTTCGCTCCGTACCTGGTCCCGAGATCATGCGTACCGAATACAACGACGATTTCACCGTCGCACGGTTCGAGCTCTGGATTCCGGTCGAGAGCGAGCTGAGCGACGTCGGGGCGTAAAACAGCCGCCAGGTCGGATGGAAGTCACGACCCGGCGGCTGAGCCATCAGATGAAACAGACTGTCAAAGAATCAGTTTCGCTCCGGTAGCAGCAACCACGTCCTCGACGCTGATGCCCGGCGCCGTCTCCACCAGGCGGAGACCGTCGTCAGTCACGTCGATCACGGCCATGTCGGTGATGATTCGCTGGACGCAGCCCTTACCGGTCAGCGGAAGCGAGCACTTCTCGACGATCTTGTGCTCACCCTTCTTCGAGACGTGCTCCATCATCACGATGACGCGCTTTGCGCCGTGGACCAGATCCATCGCGCCGCCCATGCCTTTGACCATGTGGCCAGGGATCATCCAGTTCGCGAGGTCTCCGGTGGCACTGACCTGCATGGCACCGAGCACGGCAACGTCGACCTGGCCGCCGCGGATCATGCCGAACGACGCTGAGGAGTCGAAGAACGACGCACCGGGGAGAACGGTGATGGTCTCCTTGCCCGCATTGATCAGCTCGGGATCGAGTTCGTCCTCGGTCGGGTACGGCCCCACGCCCAGAACGCCGTTCTCCGAGTGCAATACAACGGTGATGTCGGTCGGGAGGTAGTTCGGAACCAGCGTCGGCATACCGATGCCGAGGTTCACGTACTGCCCGTCCTCGAGTTCGCGCGCGACGCGGGCCGCCATCTCTTCGCGGGTGAGTTTGGTGGGTAGTACAGAAGTCATGCTCGTACCGTCCGATTCTCGATGCCGACCGTCACGGGGCCGACGTGGACAACACGCTGAACGTGAATGCCCGGCGTGTGGATCTCGGCGGGGTCGAGCTCACCCGGCTCTACGAGGTGCTCGACCTGCGCAATGGTGATGCGCCCCGACGTTGCTGCAGCCGGATTGAAGTTCTGGGTACTCGCGCGGTAGACGAGGTTGCCGTGCCGGTCACCTTTCCAGGCATGGACCAGTGCATAGTCGGCGACGATGCCGCGCTCCATCACATAGGTGACGCCGTCGAAGTCACGAGTTTCCTTGGGCGGACTGGCAACTGCGATGCCGCCGCTGCCGTCGTAACGCAGTGGCAGGCCGCCGTCGGCGACCTGGGTGCCGACGCCGGCCGGGGTGAAGAACGCGGGGATGCCCGCTCCCCCGGCGCGCATGCGCTCGGCGAGCGTGCCCTGCGGTGTGAGTTCGACTTCCAGCTCACCGGAAAGGTACTGACGCGCGAACTCCTTGTTGGAGCCGACGTACGAGCTGACAGTACGACGGATACGCCCCTTCTCCAGAAGCACTCCGAGCCCGAACCCGTCGGTGCCGCAGTTGTTGCTCACCGTTTCGAGTGATGTCGCGCCCTGCTCGAGGAGCGCATCGATGAGGATTTCCGGCACTCCGACGAGCCCGAAACCTCCGACAGCGATCGTGACGCCGTCCGGCACGTCGGCGACGGCCTCGGCAGCAGTGGGAATGACTTTGTCCATCATGTCGATCACAGTAGCGCGACCCGTACGTATTGTGAACCCCCGTCCGCATAACGAACATTTTTCGCCCCCGGCATTGCCTGGGTCACATCTACGAACTATTCTGTTCGCAGAGCGCAACACATGTACACATTGCGAACAACTTCACGTAACCGAACGACGAGGTTCCCTATGCTGCATCTACCGCCGAGGTACCAGCGGCCGACTGGCGTCAACGCCCCGGCCGATTTCGCGGACTACAAGACGACTTCCCTTCGCCACCCGAAGCAGCCGCTGAAGCTGCTCCCCCAGCGGCTCACGGAGCTCACCGGGCCGGTATTCGGCGAGGATCGCGTCGGCGCCGGCGAAAACGACCTGACCATTGCCAACGGCGGCGAAGCACAGGGACAGCGCATCGTCGTTCACGGCCGCGTACTCGACGGCGACGGAAAACCCGTCCCCCACACACTGCTCGAGGTATGGCAGGCCAACGCCGGTGGACGCTACCGCCACACCGGCGACAACTGGCCCGCGCCGCTGGATCCGTTCTTCAACGGCCTGGGTCGCTGCGTCACCGACGCGAACGGCCACTACAGCTTCACCACGATCAAGCCGGGCGCCTACCCGTGGATGAACCACGACAACGCCTGGCGACCGGCACACATCCATTTCTCGCTGTTCGGCACGGCATTCACGCAGCGCCTCGTGACGCAGATGTACTTCCCCGACGATCCGATGTTCTTCCAGGACCCGATCTACAACGCGGTACCCGAAGCAGCACGTCACCGCATGGTCAGCGTCTTCGACTACGACGCCACAGTCCCCAACTGGGCTCTCGGGTTCCGCTTCGACATCGTCCTGCGCGGCCGTAACGCCTCCGTATTCGAGAACGAGGAAGACCACGATGACTGATCACACCGCGAAGCCCGCACCCACTTATCCGGTAGTCCCCGGCGACTTCACCACCGCCCCCTTCGGTGTCACGCCCTCTCAGACCGTCGGGCCGTACTGGCACATCGGCCTCCCCTGGACGGACGGCCCCGACGCCGCTACCCCCGGACGAATCACGCTGGCCATCACGGTGATCGACGGCGCCCGTACACCCGTCGCCGACGCGATGATCGAAACATGGCAGGCCGATACACTCGGACGCTTCAACCATCCGGACGATCCCCGTGGCGCAGTGGAGCTCACTCCGGCTGGTTTTCGCGGATTCGCCCGCAGCGCAGCGGATCCCACGGGCACTGCATTGGTCAACACTGTCAAGCCCGGTGCGCAGCCCACTGAAACGGATGCGGACGAGGCCCCACACGTGAACGTGTCGGTCTTCGCTCGCGGCATGCTCGACCGCCTGGTCACCCGCTTGTACTTCCCCGAAGACGCCGACGCACACGCAACAGATCCGGTGCTGTCCTCACTGAGCGAAACCGAACGCGCGAAGCTGGTTGCAACCAAGGTCGACCGTGGGTACTCCTGGACGGTCTATGTTCAGGACGAGGACGCGAACGGCGTCGAGACGCCCTTCTTCGAACTGTAAGAGGAGTACACATGCCCACTCGCGGCGCACTGTTCGACCCGGTGTTCGGGGCCACCCGCGTATCGGAGCACCTGTCCGACCAGGCGTGGGTCACCGCGTTGCTCGACGTGGAGGCCGCACTGAGTTGTGCGATGGCCACCGTCGGATTGGCGGACGGGGAACATTGCGCCGCGGTGGCTGCTGCCGCGGCCGAACTCTCACAACCGGGCGGTCTGGACATCGTGGCGCTCGGCCGCGCGTCGGCCGCCGGCGGAAATCCCGTCATTCCGCTGGTGAAGATGCTGCGCGAAAGGGTCGGACAGGAGGGTGTGCCTGCCTCCGTGGTGCACCCGGGCGCCACCAGTCAGGACATCATGGACTGTGCGCTGATGCTGTTGACGCGACGCGCGGGCGCGGTGGTTCTGGCCGACCTGACCCGCGCCGCCGATTCCGCCGCCCACCTCGCCCGCCTCCATCGCTCCACTCCGATGGTCGCGAGAACTCTGGGCCAGCAGGCACTTCCGACCACCTTCGGGCTACTGGCATCGAGTTGGTTCACTGCACTCGACGCCGCAGCGATTCGCCTCGAGATCGTGCTGTCCACGTTGCCGGTTCAATTCGGCGGCGCCGCAGGCACACTCGCTGCGTTGTATCCCGACGGGCTCAGGATCGCCGATGCACTGGCAGACGAACTCGGCCTGGCCAGGCAGGTTGCTCCCTGGCACACCGACCGCGTGACCATCGCAGAACTCGCGACCACGCTCGGTATCGTCGCCGGCGCCGTTTCCAAGCCCGCCACCGACATCACCGTCATGGCGTCCACCGAACTCTCCGAGGTCGCCGAAAGCGCTCCGGGCGGCTCATCGGCCATGCCGCACAAGCAGAATCCCGTCGCGGCCATCACCGCCCGCGCAGCAGCGCGACGTGCTCCCGCACTGGTCGCCACAGCCCTGTCTAACATGGATCACGAATTCGCCCGCGCTGCAGGCCCCTGGCACGCCGAGTGGGAAACCGTCACCGATCTCCTGCGTCTGGCAGGCGGAGCGGCGCACCAGCTTTCCGTGAGCCTCACCGGCCTGCAAGTACACACCGAGTCGATGGCTCGCAATCTCGACATCACCGGTGGCCTGATTCTCGCCGAGCGTGTCACCAAGGCCCTGTCCGCACACACTGATCGAGCGCGCGACATCGTCACCGCGGCAGCCACTTCCGGAACCAGATTGGATCGTGATCCCGCCATCGCAGAGCACCTGAGCGAAACCGAGATCGCCGAACTACTCGACCCCGCACACTATCTGGGCCACGCCACCGATCTGGTCGACCGCGCCCTCGCCGAACGCCCCACAGGAGGATCTCGATGAGCGTCGCGCTCAACTTTCAACAGACCGGCAATCTCGATGCCCCGGCAGTGGTTCTCCTGGGTTCACTCGGATCCGATCTGTCCATGTGGCAGCCGCAGATTCACGCGCTGTCGAATCGCTACCGCGTCATCGCCGTCGACCATCGCGGCCACGGCAAGTCACCGGTGCCTACGGGCCCCTACTCAATTGCCGATCTCGCCGGCGATGTCATCGCTCTCCTCGATTCGCTCGAACTCGAGTCCGTACATCTCGTCGGGCTCTCCCTCGGCGGCGCTGTCAGCCAATGGATCGCCGCGCACCACCCCACTCGCGTCGAGACGTTGACATTGATGTGCACGTCCTCGCAGTTCGCCCCGGCTCAACCGTGGATCGATCGTGCTCGGGCTGTCCGTGCGGACGGTATTGCATCCATCGCGGCCGCCGTCGTCGGACGCTGGTTCACGCCGGGACTGGCCGAGAACGATCCGGAGCTTGTCGCCCGTCACGTCGCGATGGTCGAAGCCACACCCGACGAGGGCTATGCCGCCTGCTGCGAGGCGCTTTCGACGTGGGACGGCCGCAACGACCTGGCCCGCATCGTCGCTCCGACGCTCCTCGTCGCGGGCGAGCAGGATCCGGCGACGCCTCCGTCGACGTTGGGTGCGATCGCCGACGGCATCGCCGATGCGGTACTGCACGTGGTCGATCCGGGCGCACACCTGGCCAACGTCGAACAAGCCGGGCGCGTCACCAAACTACTTGCAACGCATATTGCCTCGCACACATCTGCGCTCGCCCAACGTAGCGCCGCGGTGTCGGCCGGCATGACCGTACGACGCCAGGTGCTCGGCGACGCCCACGTCGACCGTTCCATTGCCGGTGCCACCGAGTTCACCGCCCCTTTCCAGGACTTCATCACTCGCACGGCGTGGGGTGACATCTGGTCGCGCCCCGGCCTCGATCACCACACCCGCAGGCTCCTCACTCTCGCGATCCTCACTGCCGTCGGCAACGAACACGAACTCGACATGCACATTCGCGCTGCGCTGCGTGCCGGGATCGATCCCGACGAACTCGTGGAAGTATTTCTCCATACCGCGGTCTATGCGGGTGTGCCGAACAGCAACTTGGCTTTTGCGCTGGGAAAGCAAGCACTCGCGGACCTCTCGGCCGAACCTGAGGAGAACGAGACAACATGAGTGAGAACAGCAGCGAGCAGGCGCCGGGACCGTCCCCGGACTACGTGCAGTCGCTGGCCCGTGGGCTTTCCGTCATCAAGGCTTTCGACGGTGAGCACCCGCGTCGCACCCTCAGCGAGGTTGCCCGGCACACCGATCTCACGCGTGCGACTGCTCGCCGCTTCCTACTCACGCTCGTCGAACTCGAATACGTACGTACTGACGGTTCGGTGTTCTGGTTGACGCCCCGTGTCCTCGAACTCGGCTACAGCTACCTCTCCAGTCTGTCCCTTCCCGAGATCGCCGGGCCGCATCTGGAAGCCTTGTCCGCCAAGGTCCGTGAATCCACGTCCGTGTCGATCCTCGACGGTGACGACGTCGTGTACGTGGCTCGTGTTCCGGTCAGCCGCATCATGACGGTGTCCATCACCATCGGCACGCGCTTTCCCGCGTACGCCACATCCATGGGTCGAGTTCTGCTCGCCGGCTTGCCCGACGACGCACTGGACGCCTACCTCGCCCGAGTGTCCTTCGCCCGCCTGACCGGCAAGACCATCTCCACCGCCGACGGACTGCGTGCCGAACTCGAGAAGATTCGCGCCGACGGGTTCGCGATTGTCGATCAGGAACTCGAAGAGGGTCTGCGCTCGCTCGCCGCACCCATCCGGGACGCGACCGGTGACGTGGTCGCGGCCGTCAACATCTCCACCCAAGCCGCCCGCTACAGCGCCGAAGCTGTTCGCGGTGAACTGGTTCCGGCCGCAGTCGCCACCGCGGACGCCATCTCCGTCGATCTCGGACGTACTCAGTCGTCCAACAATCACTCGGCTGCCACCCGCTGACCGAGCAGACCCAAGGAAGAACCAATGCCTGACGTTGTCATCTGTGAACCGCTCCGTACCCCTGTCGGCCGCTTCGGCGGTGTCTTCCGTGACGTAGCCCCGGAAGATCTCGCCTCGACGCTGATCACCGAACTCGTCACGCGTACCGGCATTTCCGGCGCGGAGATCGACGACGTCATTCTCGGCCAGGCTTCGCCGAACGGTGAGGCTCCGGCGATCGGACGCATCGCGGCGCTCAACGCGGGTCTGGGCATCGATGTTCCCGGCATGCAGGTGGATCGCCGGTGCGGGTCGGGATTACAGGCAGTCATCCAGGCCGTCATGCAGGTTCAGTCCGGTGGCAGTGACCTGGTCCTCGCCGGCGGTGCCGAGTCGATGAGCCAGGCCGAGTTCTACGCAACCGGAATGCGTTGGGGCGTCAAGGGTGAAGGAGTTGCGCTCAGCGATCGTCTCGCGCGCGCCCGCGTCGCAGCCGGCGGACGTGACTTCCCGGTTCCCGGCGGAATGATCGAAACGGCAGAGAACCTGCGCGCCGAGTTCTCCATCAGCCGCGAGGATCAGGATGCACTCGCGGTTCAGTCCCATCAGCGTGCAGTCGCAGCACAGAAGAACGGCGTCTTCGCCGAGGAAATCGTTCCGGTATCCGTTCCGCAGCGCAAGGGCGAGACCCTGCTCGTCGACACCGACGAGCATCCACGCGCCGACACCTCGATGGAATCGCTTGCGCGCCTTCGTCCCATGCGCGCAAAGATCGACCCGGACTCCACCGTGACTGCAGGTAATGCCAGCGGGCAGAACGACGGCGCAGCACTGGCGATCGTCACCACCGCCGACAAAGCTCGTACCCTCGGACTGCGACCGCTCGCACGCCTCGCGAGTTGGAGCGTTGCGGGCGTTCCGCCGCGCACCATGGGCATCGGCCCCGTACCGGCGTCGGAGAAGGCACTCGGCCGCCTCGGATTGACCCTGGCGGACATGGACGTCATCGAACTCAACGAAGCCTTTGCGGCACAAGCACTTGCAGTCCTGCAGAGCTGGAATCTCGAGGCCGACGACCCACGCATCAACCCCAACGGCTCCGGCATCTCCCTCGGACATCCGGTCGGTGCCACGGGTGGACGAATCCTGGCCACCCTGTTGCGCGAGATGGACCGTCGCGAAGCGCGTTACGGCCTCGAGACGATGTGCATCGGCGGCGGGCAGGGCCTGGCTGCGGTCTTCGAGCGCCTGTCCTGATCAAGCCCCGACGTGCGCGACGCCGGAGTCACCGAGTTCGCCGCGTAGGCCGTCGAGAAAGACACGCAGCAGGTCGGTGAGTTCGGCCTGCTGCTGCTCGGTGAGAATCGACGTCAGTTCGGCTTCACGGCCGAGGACTCGGTCCACCAATTGCTCCACCAGTTCGTGACCGGCGGCAGTGAGGGTCACGAGCACTATTCGTGACCCTTCCGCGGCGGAAGACCTCTCCACCAGACCCGCGTTCTCCGCGCGCGCGAGTCGCTGCGAGATCGCACCGGCCGTGACTCCGGTCTGCTCGGTGATCTGGCGAGTCGTCAACTGATACGGCTCGCCGGATCGCCGCAGGACACTGAGCAGGTCCAGAGTCGCGGTGTCCGCACCGGCCGAGGCGAGTACCCGTCGGCGATCCTCACCGAGCAGCTTGGCGCACATCCACAGCCTGGTGACGATGCCGATACCCTCTACGGGCGTGCCCGGCCTTTCGCGAAGCCACGCCAAGGCAACCGCGTCCACCGCGTCGTCCGGGTTGTAGTCGCCCACCACTGCACACCTCGTTTAGCTCTAAATGATACGTTCTTCGTATAGGTCTAAACGTAGCTCACGGAGGTAGGCATGACACGCACAGTTCTGGTAACCGGCGGCGGAACAGGGATCGGACGCGCAGTTGCAGCGGCGTTCGCCCGAGACGGAGACACCGTTTTTGTCACCGGCCGACGCACGGAACCACTCGAAAAGACCGCGGAGGAGTTGGGCGATAATGTTCACGCCTTGACTTGTGACAATTCCGACCCGAAAGACCTGAAGCGGCTGCAGGATTCACTTCCGGGAACCATCGACGTCGTGGTGCACTGCGCCGGCGGTAACACGGACTTCGATCGCGAAGCGCCGTCAGATCTGGAATCCCTGGCCGCCGGGTGGCGGGCCAATCTGGACTCCAATCTGATCTCGGCAGTGTTGACCACAGCAGCAGTTCGAGATCGAATCCCCAGTGGCGGTGCCGTCATCACCATCGGATCGATTGCCGCCGACAAGGGAGCTGGAGCGTACGGCGCTGCCAAAGCAGCAGTTGCGACGTGGAATGTCGATCTGGCCGCCGAACTGGGCCCAGAAGGCATCACGGCGAACATCGTCTCCCCCGGTTACATCGCCGACACCGAGTTCTTCCGGGACTTTCTGACGGACGAGCGTCGCGCGATGCTGATCGAATCCACAAGCACCAAGCGCGCCGGAACCCCGGACGACATCGCATCAGCCGTCCATTTCTTGGCCTCACCGGGTGCCCGGCAGATCACCGGTCAGGTATTGGCAGTCAACGGCGGTGAGAGAACCAGTCGCTGATCACGCCAGGTGGCGCTCGAAGAACGAGTCGATTCGCTTCCAGGCATCCTGCGCTGCAACAGGATCGGGACCGATTCCGAGGATGCGCTCCAAAGGACGAAGCACCTTGGGTCCGGCCTCCGCGTCGTTGAGGAACGCGTGGCCGGCGGTGGGGTACTCCTTGACGTCGTTCTCGATACCGGCATTGCTGAGCGCCGTCTCCAGCTTCGCTGCCGCGCCCCGGAGCGAAAAGTCCTTGCCTCCGAAACTCCCGACGATCGGGCACGCATCCACCACGGCCTCATCGAGTTTGCGTGGAAGCTGACCGTAATTGACCGAGGCAGCGTCGAAATCTCCGGCGCTGACCATCGCGAAGCCGCCGCCCATGCAGAATCCGATGACACCGATCTTTCCGGTGCAGTCCGGGGATTCCACCAGCCAACTGCGAGCGACTTCGATGTCGGTGAACGCCTTGCCGTGTCCTCGAAGCATCGACGTCATGGTGGGCACTAGGCACCGCTTCGCCCCGCCCGCGCTGTAGAGGTCGACAGCGAGCGTCAGGAATCCCGCAGCGGCCAGCCGCTTGGCTTGCCGCTGCATCACCTCCTCGAGCCCGAAGGCCTCGTGAATCATCACTACCCCCGGCCACGGGCCGGGGGTAGTGGGGGTTTCGAGTATCGCTCGCAGCGGTTGTGATCCGCCGACTACTGCGGCGCGGCCCGTCAGATCTATGTCCACCATGTTTCGATGCTAGGCCGACGCGGCGTCAATAGGCTCGGAAGCGAGGTCAGGGGAGCTGTTTTCCCTGGCCCGCCGCAAGCCCGGTCAAGACCCCGGCGAGCTGCGGCAAGGCGTACGGCGCGCTCAGTGGACCGAAATTATCGACAAAGGCATTCGAGAGCAGAAGTTCGACCGGCGCATAGGATCGCGCCTTCACCGCGGGGAGGTTCTGGAAAACTGCGAAGTTCTCCAACCTCGTCGTCGCTTCCTGATCAGAAGCGAGGCTGAGCAAAATGTCTGCGGGTGCGAGTACCTCCGCCTGCTCCATCGACAGCGCAGTCATCTGCTCGGCGTTGTATCCGCGATAGTCGAGTCCGAGTTCGCGCAGCAGAACCCCGGGCGCACTGGCATCCCCCTGCACATACAACTGATCGCCGTACATCGAGCCGATCATGATCGTCTTGCCACCCAAGCCGTTCAGGGAAGCTGCGGTGTCGGAGATCAGAGCGTCGGTCCGGGCGATCGCTGCAGCAGCAGCCTCGTCGACAAAAGCTGCCTGCCCGACCGTGGCGACGCCGTCACGCCACGAGGTGGTCCAGTCCAGCGCGATGACCGGAGCGATCTGACTGAGCCTCTCGGCTGCAGGTTCGAGATAAGTCTTCATTCCGATGATGAGGTCCGGCGAGTAGCGCGCGATGATTTCCGGGTTGATTTCGCCTGTGGTGCCGAAGCTTTCGAGGTCGGCTATTCCCGCGGTGCTCTGCCAAGGCAGTGAACCGCGGTCCCACGATCCTGTGTTGCCGTAGGCGACTGGGTGAACGCCGAGCGAGAGCAGGAATTCCAGATCCGTGAAGTCGCTGGCAACAACGATCCTTTCCGGCTTTCCCGAGATCGTGGTGGTTCCGAGCGCATTGATCACCTCACGTTGTTCGCCGGCATCAGAAGCATCTGATGTAGTCGAACACCCCGCAAGGATGGCGGCCGCTGCCACTGCGCCGACCCCGAAGAACCCACGGCGGCTGAGCTGGTCCACAAGTTCAGCGGTCGTCGGTGATTCGCGAATCTTTCCGTATACGTGTGCACTCTCCTTCTCGGCATCTGCTGCGCGCGCCGAGGGCACAGCGAATGCGAGATTAGCCCACCCTGAGCACGAGTGGGGCTCCTACGTTTTGGTGTACGGCAACCATTGACGTTTAAATATATCGATTGATATATTTAAACGAAAGTTGTACTGCCCATCGAAACGGAGACCGTATGAGCGCGCCGGCCACCACCCCGCCAACAATTGCCAAGTCCGAACTGGAACTTCGCCGCGAACTCGCCGCCGTCTACCGGTTGCTCGCCCACTTCAAGATGACGGACCTCATCTTCACGCACGTCTCGGTGCGCCTACCAGGACCCGAACATCACTTCCTCATCAATCCGTACGGCCTTCTCTTCGAAGAGATCACAGCATCCAACCTGGTCAAGATCGATCTCGACGGGAACCTCGTCGAGCCGTCCGAATATCAGGTCAACCCAGCAGGATTCGTAATCCATGGGGCAGTGCACTCCGCGCGGTCAGACGCACAGTGCGTCCTTCATACCCACACCAAGGCCGGCTGCGCCGTCGCAGCACAGGAAGACGGTCTGCTGCCGCTCAACCAGATCTCGATGGAGTTCTACAATCGGGTCGGCTACCACGACTACGAGGGCATCGCTCTCAACACCGTCGAGCGTGAGCGGTTGGTGAAGGATCTCGGCACCCACCCCGCGCTGATTCTCCGCAATCACGGCCTGCTGACTGTCGGCGAGACTGCGTCGGAAGCATTTCTGCGAATGTTCTACCTGGAGAAAGCATGCGACATCCAGATCGCCGCACAGGCTTCCGGCAGTCTGCGCCTACCCTCCCCTGAACTGGCGGAGTACACCGCCAGACAATTCGCGGGCGAGGTGAAAGACGAGTTCAGTGACGACCAGGCTTACGAATTAGCCTGGGCTGCACTACTTCGCCTTCTCGATCGAATCGATCCGGAATACAAGAACTGAGGCGAGCGCCCCTCAGGACCCCGGTGCGGCTACAACGCCCACCGGGGACTTTCCCGTCAGCACCGCAACGACGTTGAGTGCGGACTGTCTGGCCAGGGTCCCCGAGACCGCCGACGAATACCAGGCAGAATGAGGAGTGATCGTCAGGTTCGGAATCTGCAGTATCGGATCATCAGCAGTCGGCGGTTCTGCCGGTAGCACGTCGACCGCAGCGCCGGCCAATCTGCCGCTACGCAAAGCACTTCCGAGCGCTTCGTGATCGACGAGGCCTCCGCGCGAGACGTTGACCAGGAACGATCCCGGCTTCATCGACGCCAAAGCCTGAGCGTCCACGATACCGGCGGTCTCCGGAGTCAACGGCACATGCAGGCTCAGCACGTCCGATCGACGCAGAAGCTCGTCCCACTCCACGACCTCGACGCCGGGCGCTCCGGCCGAGAGCGAACGCCCCGCTGCCAAGACCGTCATCCCCAGCGCTGCTGCACGGCTGGCAAGTGCCTGAGCGATCAGTCCGAATCCATAGAGGCCCAGAACTGTTCCTGCGATCCGACGTGGCGGATACTCCACGACACTCCAACGACCTTGGTGCACTGCGGCATCAAGCGGACCGATGGAGCGCAGCAAGGACAGGATCGACGCCAGCGCATGATCGGCCACCTCCTCGGTGCAGTAGTCGACCGCGCGAGTGACGGTGACGCCCCGATCATGCGCCGCGCCCACCGGCAGGTGATCGAACCCGGCCGAGGTGGCCGCGAGGAGACGCAGATCCGGCAAGGAGTCGAGATGATGTGCGTCGAGCCCTACAGTCTCCGGCCCCACCAGTAGCGCGATTATGCCTGCGCCGCTCGGGATCTCGGAACTGAACTCGACGCCGACGTCGATCCCGGCGGCGCCGAGAGTTTCTCGCAGAGTGCCGAGGTCGATGAAATCGTCGAGCACCACGATTCGATCCGTCACGTCCGAGCCTCCGCGGTAATCGCTTGCAAGACTGCGTCGACGCCTCGGGCCACCGCGCCGGGAGCCCGAATGGCGTCCATCATGAAGGGATCAAGAATCGACTGCATGGCAAGGCCGTCGGTGAGTCCGACCAACCTGATCGTCACGAGGTCGGGGTCGACATCTGCCGGCACCGATCCCTCCTGTTGCGCCTCCAGAACCGTCTCGCGAACGATCCGGCGCCACCGAGCGAGAAAGCCCGCGATCTCACTGCGAGCCTTCTCTTCCTGTGCGCCTTCGGCGTAGAAGAAGAGGAACACGCGCGTCATCGCCAGGCGTCGATCGTCGAGCGGCAAGACACTGGCGGTGATTCCCCGCAACTTTTCGAGCGCCGAGTTGTCGACCTGATCCAGGATGACCTGATACTGATCACCTTGGATGTCCGCTGCCCGGCGCAGCGCGGCGAGGAGAAGTTCGTGTCGAGAATTGAAGTAGTGGTTCAACACTCCGGTCGACCATCCACTCTCCTCGGCAACCGCCCTGGTGGTCACCGCCGAGATACCCTCGCGGGCGATCAGGCTGAGGACAGCGTCGGCCAGCACCAACCGTCGCTCGTCGTGATCAACGACCTTGGGCACGATCTACCTCCTTGTGGCGTGCACTCCTGCACGCACCGACCTTCAGGCTATCGGGGCAACTTCCGGTTCGGCCGTCTCCGTGTCCTTTCCGGAAACTCGCTCGTTCCAGATCTTCATCACCGCGGGCGGAGTCGGCGCCGTGGTCAGACTCAGCGCAACGAAGACAACGAGTGCACTCACCAGACCGACGTACACCGGTTCGTTGGCCAGCACGTCGCCGACGACGAACATCGTGATCAGAGTCGCCGCCGTTCCCACCGCCATCGAAGCCATTGCCGCGGTTCCGGTGGCCCTCTTCCACACCACACCACCGAGGATGGGGACGAGCAGGCCACCCACGAGGATGTCGTACGCAATCGTGAGCGCCGCGACGATGTCGTTGATCAGGGCAGCGAGAACGATACTGACGAGGCCGATCACGATGACGTACAGGCGGTTTCCGCGCACATCTGCTTCCGGATCGGACGTATCCAGGCCAGGCTGTGTACGCCCGAAGATCTTCGAGACGAGAGGCAAGACGTCTTGCCGAGCCACTGTGGCAGTGGCGATCAGTGCGCCGGAAGCGGTCGACATCATCGCTGCGACGGCGGCTGCCAGCACAATTCCGCTGAGACCGATCGGGAGAACGTGAACGGCGACGTCGGCGTAGACGTCGTCGGACGAACCGATGTCGGGCATCAGAGCCGAAGCCGCCAGACCGATCAGCGCACCTGCCACACCGTAAAGCAGGCAGTAAACGCCCGCAGCGACGCCGCCCCAGCGCGCAACTTCGGGCGACTTGGCCGTGAACACGCGCTGCCAGATGTCCTGCCCGATAAGGATTCCGAGCGTGTACACGACGAAGAAGGTGATGATCGTGCCGGTGCCGATAGTGCCGAGTGAGAACGCTGCGTCGCCCACACGCTCCTTGATCCCGTCGTACCCACCCGCTTTCGACCAGGTGAACGGGAGCAGGAGGAAGAAGATTCCGATCGTCTTGATGACGAACTGAACAACGTCGGTCAGCGTGATCGACCACATGCCGCCCATCGCGGAGTACGCGACGACGATCAATCCACCGAGGACTACGGAGAGCGTCCGGTCGAAACCGAAGAGCACGTTGAAGATAGTGGCGTAGGCGATGGTGGACGTGACGGTGAGCATCAACGTGTAGGCCATCATCACGATGCCGGACGCGCCGGTTGCGTCGATTCCGTAGCGCAACTTCAGCATTCCCGAAACCGTGTACACCTTCAGACGCTGAATCCGGGAGGCGAACAACAAACTCAGCAGGAGCACACCAGCGGCGATGGAGACAACCAACCACATACCGGAGATTCCGTATTTGTAGCCGAGGCCGACACCGCCGACCGTCGACGCTCCGCCGATGACGACGGCGGCCATCGTGCTCGTGTAGAGAACTCCACCGAGCCTTCGACCGGCGACGAGGTACTCACTGGAGTTGCTCGCGCGGCGTTTGCCCCACCAACCGAAAGCCAGCATTGCGGCCAGGTAGGTCAGGATTATGGCTATGTCCATGGTGACGATTCCTTCGTGAAGTACCAGCAGGTCCGAGAGCAGACGCCGGTCTCGTCAGACCGCCTGAGGAAACCGTAGAAGACGATTGACGTGAAATAAATCACTTGATACAAATAATCACTTCAGAAATTTCTGATGTATCTGTTCTCGACTCTGCCGAGGTACCCGATGCGTAGCACACTTCCCGATCTGAAACTGCTTCGGATCTTCACCTCCGTGGTGCGCCATCAGGGCTTCGCGCCGGCACAGCAGGATCTAGGACTGTCCGCCTCGGCGATCAGCACCTACATGAGCCAACTCGAACGCCAACTCGGCATCGTCCTGTGCCACCGCGGTCGCAGCGGGTTCAGCCTGACCAGCAAGGGCGAGCTCTACCACCAGGAATGCGTCCGCATCCTCGGCGAGCTGGAGGGGTTCGAGCGGTATGCCACCGCACTCCAAGGCGAACTTCGGGGAACGATGACCGTCGGGGTACTGGATTCGACTGTCACGGATTCGACGCTCCCGCTCGCCGACGTCATCGGTGAATTCAGCCGAACACACCCCGGTGTCTATCTCGACCTCAAAATCCAAACTCCGCACGAGCTTCAGGTAGGCGTTCTCGACGACCGCATCGACGTGGCGATCGGAGCGTTCGCCTCGCCCATGAACGGCCTGACAGCGCAGGCTCTACACCGCGAGCAGCACTGGCTCTACTGCAGCGACAAACATCCGCTCTTCTCGAGCAAGCGGGTGCACCCGGACGTCATCACCCGTCAACGAATGGTCACCAGGGGTTATTGGAGCGAAGCCGAGTTGGCTCGCCAAGGATTCACCGAGAGATCGGCCACCGTCGAGAACATGGAGGCCCAACTCATTCTGATCCTCTCGGGCGGATACATCGGATATTTGCCCGAGCACTACGCCGGATATTGGGTCGACCAGCAACGATTGCGCCCACTCTTGCCCGCCTCCTTCGGATATCAGGCACCGTTCTCCCTGATCTATCGCCGCGGACGGGCACGCGAACCACTGGTCCTCGCTTTCCGTGAATTGGTCAGAACCAGCGTCGAAGATCAGTAGCGCAGCCACCTCCGATAGTCCTGACAACTCGCTTTCTGCACGTCGCCCACCGTTCGACTTGCGCGGCGTGGGAGGATAGACATATCGAGATCGGGACTTCGATGTGAGGGCCCGGATCGAGTTTGTAGGGAGTATCGGTATGGCACAGGGCATCGTGAAGTGGTTCAACGGCGAAAAGGGCTTTGGTTTCATCGCTCCCGACGACGGAACACCGGACGTGTTCGTTCATTACTCTGAAATCTCGGGCAACGGCTACAAGTCGCTCGACGAGAACCAGCGTGTGGAGTTCGAGGTTGGCCAGGGCCAGAAGGGTCCTCAGGCCACCAATGTGCGCGCTGTCTGATCAGTGACACAAGAAGAGGGCCGCACCCGCAAGGGTGCGGCCCTCTTCTGCATCGGATTCACCTCTGAATCACTGATCCTGAATGACGGCCAACGCTCCAACGATGTTCGACTCCGCCACCGACTTCGAGATTCCGAGATCAGCCAGAACGCCTGATCCGTCTTCGAGTTCGAGCAGCGCGAGCAGGATGTGCTCGGTTCCGATGTAGTTGTGGCCCAGGCGAAGAGCCTCACGGAACGTCAGTTCCAGGACCTTGCGCGCACGAGCGTCGTACGGAATGAGTTCTGGTAGTTCGGAAGTCGGAGTCGGTAGTACACCGGCCACTGCAGCTCGGACGGATCCGAGCTCCACCCCTTGCGCCACTATCGCCTTCGCAGCCAACCCGGCAGGCTCCTCGACGAGCCCCAGGAGCAGGTGCTCCGGCTGGATCTCTGCGTTACCGGCGGCGCGGGCTTCGTTCTGCGAGGCCATGACGACGTTCTTCGCCCGGGGAGTGAACCGGTTGAACCCTTCGT
>NZ_LVCT01000677.1:0-5942 GCF_001647205.1 Rhodococcus sp. EPR-134 | reverse complement strand
CAGAAGACATCGACGAGGCCATGAAGGGCGGCTGCGGCTACCCGATGGGTCCGCTGACGCTGCTCGACACCGTCGGTCTCGACATTGCCCTCGCAGCGGCAGAGTCCCTGTACGCGGAATTCGCAGAACCGCACTACGCTCCGCCGGCGCTGCTTCGCCGCATGGTCGACGCCGGTCGTCTCGGCAAGAAGACCGGTCGCGGGTTCTACGAATACGCCTGAGTCCGACCGCTTCACTCTTCCGGCCCCTCACCTGTTGCAGGTGAGGGGCCGGAGTTGTTTTCGGGCAGATCTAGCCGAATCCATTGACAAATTCGCGCGGCGCAGCAAAAGTCATCATTTGACAACAACCGTTGTCACATGAGCGCAGGCGGAGGGTCAACCAGATGAGCAGCGATCCGGACACCGATACTCGTCGACCTAAGCCCCAGGCGCGACCAGAGCCCCGGGAACTACGAGCCGATCCGATCGGCCCCGGTTCCCTGACGTGGACACACTTCGGCGACGTTCGCGGTCTGCTGTATCTCGGACGCGCAGGCACGCTGCAGAACATGCATCCCGCGGTAAGTGGAGCGCTGCAGGATCATTCGAATTTTTTCGACAACCCGCTCGACCGCCTGTTCCGCTCACTGCCGCCCATCTACGGCGTAGTGTACGACCGGACCGAAGAGGGCACAGGCACGCTCGTTCGCAACTTCCACACCGATCTCAAAGGAATCGACGAAACCGGCGGGCGTTACCACGCCCTCGCTCCTGACACTTTCTGGTGGACACACGTCACGTTCTTCGAGGTGATACTCGATTTCAACGAGCGATTCGCGTACAAGAAGTTCACGGCGGAGCAGAAGGACCAGCTTGTCCGTGAGGCCGTAACCTGGTGGCGCTGTTACGGACTCACCGACCGACCGGCTTTCGACGACTACGCCAGCTTCCGCACGTACTGGGAAGACATGCTCGACAACCACCTGATCAACACCCACACCACAAAATGGTCGACGCGCATCGCCGAGCACGACATCGCACCGGCTCCGAAGGTTCCGACGTGGCTGTGGCGTCTGACCTCACGCCCCACGATGGCCGTGGCGAACTGGATCGGCAAGGCACTGATGCCGGAGAAGGCGCGCGAAACTCTCGGATGGGAATGGACGCCGCGCGACGAACGAATGTACTTCTGGTTCGCCCGCTTCCTGACATTGACAGATCGGTTCTGGCATCTGCTGCCGTTACGACTGCGGTATGCACCGCGCGCCTACTCGGGCATCCGCGCGCAGGGTCTGTGAGCACTCGTCGGTAGGCTGGAGTGCGTGCCAGCCCAACTCCCCTCCGACGCGATCAGTGTCCGCGTGGACAGCTGGACGTGGGCGGTTCGGCTGTTCAAAACACGCTCGCAGGCGGCGACCGCCTGCCGATCGGGACACGTTCGGGTCAACGGAACGTCGGCAAAGGCGGCTCAGCAGGTGAAAGCCGGCGACGAGGTGCGGGTGCGTGTATCCGGCATCGAACGCATTGTCGTCGTGGTCAAGCCGATCACGAAACGAGTCAGCGCGGTGCTGGCCGCCGATTGCCTGCAGGATAATTCACCACCCCCACCGCCTCCCGAACTGATCGCGTCCATTCCGCGACGTGATCGTGGCGCCGGCAGACCGACCAAACGCGAGCGACGCGACCTCGAGAAGTTGCGCGGCCTCGAGCCGTAATCGCTACCTCGAAACAGGCTGACGCAGAACCGTCTTCAGTTTCTCGGGCGGCGTCCGGCGAGCGTCGCTGAGGTATATCTCGTGATGATCGCCGTTGAAGCTCAGGCCGTTCGACGGGATGAACGTGTTGTGCAGCCGGTCCAGGGTGGGAGCTTCGTCGTCGTACGAGCCGACGTGAAGAATCTGGACGGACAGACCTTCCTCCAACTCGAGAAACCTGACCTTGTCGAGAGCGGCAATCTCCTTCTTGGCCCGCACTGCCTTGGCCCGGACTGCGTCAATCGACGCAGACAGTTCCGTCTCCGTGATCCACTCCGGTTGCGAGATCATCATCGTCCAATCCCACGACGACTTGTCCCGCGTCACGAACACCTCGGGGTCATCTGCCCGCCACAACCCTTCCAGCGGGCCCACGACGAAGTCGCGATCCAGTTCCTTCTTGCTCGCGAATTTGGTCGCGTAGGACACCGAATACAGCGCTTCGAGCGCCTCGGAGTACTCGGTGGCAGTGTTGGGATCACCGTGACCGTCGACGGCGAAGTAGCCGAAGCGCGGGACGGTCACGAGGGCAAAATCGCGGCGCCCGGGGGAATAGAGATCCTTGTATGCCTTCTTGACGTCGTACTTCTCCATGCGCCACCCACCTGATCACTGGCCGAGTTTCAACGTTCGGAAACCTATCCGAGAACACCGACATTCCGATAGCGGACCACCGTCCCCTTGTTAATAGACCAGTGGACCTTTACTCTGGACGGGGTGACTACACCCCAGGCGACCGACGTCGCTCGAGTTCCGCGCCGCAGACCGTTGCGGATCGTTGCCATATCCTCGATTGTCGCGTCGATCTTGGCTCTGTTGTTCGTGTACCCGTGGTGGAGCTTGTTCGTCCGGCCGGACTGGCCGACAGCGGTGGCAGTTTTCGGCACCGTTCTATTTGCCGCCCTCCTGATCACCCTGCCTGCCACCATGATGCTCAGCCACGGACACACTGACCGCGATCCAGTTCGCCTGGTCGGCGACGCCCTCCTCGGAATCATCTGGGTCGTGTTCGTGTGGACCCTGCTCGGTGAAGTCCTGAGGCTCGGATTGCTCGTCGGCGGCGTGGATGACCCGCTTCGATCGAGAATCGTCGCCGTTGCGGCACTGATCACCTCGGCCGTTCTGCTGATCTGGGGCTATCGGGAAGCCATGAGACTGCCACGGATCAAGCACGTCGACGTCACCATCCCTCGCCTCGGAGCGGGAATGGACAAGCTTCGGGTAGTCGCAATTACCGACACCCATTTCGGCCCGATCAATCGCGAGAAGTGGTCCGAGCGCGTGATCGCGGCAGTCAACGAACTCGACGCCGACATCGTGGCCCACGTCGGCGACATTGCCGACGGAACAGTGGAGCAGCGCCTCGGCCAAGCCACCCCACTCGCGTCGGTGGAAGCCAGACTCGCTCGTGTCTACGTCACCGGGAATCACGAGTACTTCCACGAGGCTCAGGAGTGGCTCGACTACATGACCTCGATCGGCTGGGATGCCCTGCACAACCGGCACCTCGTCGTCACCAAGGGCGGCGACAACCTGGTCATCGCCGGAGTCGACGACGCCACCGCTCTGGGATCAAAGCTCGACGGTCACGGCGCGAACTTCGATATGGCCCTTGCCGGCACCGACCCCGATTTGCCGATCCTGATGCTCGCCCATCAACCGAAGCAGGTAACTCAGTCCGCTTCCGCGGGAGTGGATCTGCAGCTCGCCGGTCATACCCACGGCGGACAGATCTGGCCGTTCAACCTTCTGGTCAAACTCGATCAACCGTCGGTGCACGGGCTCACCCGTCACGGCGACCGCACGCAGTTGTACACAAGCCGCGGAACCGGGTTCTGGGGTCCACCATTCCGCGTGTTCGCACCGAGCGAGATCACCGTCCTGACGCTGCACAGCGCCTGAACGGGCTCAGCTCGTTCGGGTTGCCGCTCGCGCCGACAGCCCGACGAGCTGATTGATCAGACCTTCACGTAGGCCGGTTGCGAACATGTCGGCAGCAGGGGGCGCCTGCATCTCGTTCAGTACGACGACCATGGATTCGGCAGGCTCGGCAGTCGGCCACAAGCCTGCAACAATCACCAGGGTTACCTTGGCGAATTGAGCCGCGTCGCCCTCCGAGAGGTGAGGCAATTGCGAATGAATCAGCGACGCAAACCTTCCCGAGTTGACCGTTGCCCGCTTCTTGAAGTCACGGGCGAAGTCGACGGAGATGTTTCTTTCGAGGACACCAGCCATGACGCTCATCAACTCGCACAGCAACCGCTGTGAGACAAGCGATTCCGCAACCGTCGATGCCACATGGATTTCAGTGGCGAACGGTGAGTCGTCACTGGTCGGAGTCAACGACTCGGACAACCCGTCCAGCCACGCTACCCAGTTCTCGTCGAGCACTTCGAGAAAGATGGCCTCGCGACTGTCGAAGTAGCGAAGCACGTTGGACTTCGCCAGTCCGACGCTCTCACTGAGCTCACGCAGGCTGATGTCGGCGACGGGCCTGGACCCGAGCATCGCGCGGGCCGCATCGAGAATCGCGCACCGACGCGCTTCGATCTGCTCAGGCCTGCGCGCGCGCTGAAATCCGTGGGTCGCCACCATCACGCAAGATTATCAGACCATCGTTCTATTGTTTGCTGTACTGCGGGTCAATTGTCCGAAGGTGCATGCTGCGCCACGACTCCCCTCGACGCCAGTTCGCGACGCAGCGAATCGGTATCGACGGACGCGAGATCGACTCGGTGCGTGCGGGTGGCCAAGGCTCGGACTTCCTCGGACAGGTCCGCCACCTGCTTACGCGTCGCGGCCTGGGATGCCTCGTCCTGTTCCGCCACGCGCTCGACCAACCAGGAAGCGAGTGTGGCAGTCACGATGCCCAGCAACGCAATTCCGCCGATCATCAATGCTCCGGCGATCATGCGCCCGGTCGTGGTAACGGGCGCCATGTCTCCGTAACCGACGGTCGTGACCGTCTCCATCGCCCACCACAATGCCGTTCCGTACGACGTGATGGCAGCGCCCTGCGCGTGACGCTCGGCATCGAGCATGGCCAGCTCCGCGACACCGATCAGCAAGGCCGTGGCACCAGTGGCGTAAATAACCACCCGTCCACGCAAGCTTTGCCCGCTCGAGCGGTGAACTATCGCAAGCAGTGTGACCAACCGAAGTAGGCGAAGCGGACGCAGCATGGGCAACACCACCATCGCCAAGTCCAAGAGATGCCTGACGAACCAGCGACCGCGGGCAGGTGCCAACCACAGGCGAACTGCGTAGTCGACGGCAAAAACGACCCACGCAGCCCACATCGTCCATTCGGTCAGACGATGTGGAAGGCCCGTCGGTTGCGCCAGCACTTGGTACGCGTACGCCACCAAGAACAGGCAGGCCGCAGCGGTCAACGGGATGTCGATGGCTAGCTGCCATTTCTCCAAGGTCCAGGCAGCGCGGCGGTGCGCCGACTTCGTCGATTCGTTCATCCGAGAAGTCTGACACCACCGCTACCTAGTGCCCGGCAGAACCGACTCAGATCCGAGTGTGCGTCAAGATGTTGAGCGCCATGGGAACTGCCTCGATCGTGATGGGCAACGGCCCCACCCGATCGCCGTCCGCGTAAGCGATGATGCCCTCGGAGACCAACCGAACCTTCTTCGATCGGTACGTCTGCACCGCATCCAAGGAGACGTGAGTTCCCTTGTACACCCGCGGAAACAGGCGCACCAGACGCAACCTCGAACCGTGCCCGACGACGGTCAGATCCAGCAACCCATCAGACTTCGACGCTCCTGGCGTGATGAGCATGCCGCCACCGTACGAGCGCCCGTTGCCAACAGCGACCAGCGTCGCGTCCACCGTGATGACCTCGTCGTCGAGTTCGATCCGGTACGGCAGCGGCTTCATCTTCGCCAACTCGGCGAGCATCGCCAAGTTGTAGCGCATCGGTCCCTTGGGCCACGACATCCGATTGGCCCGTTCACTGACCAGCGAATCGAATCCGCTCGCGATGATCGTTCCCGACCAGACGACGGAACCGTCGGCCAGCGTGATCTTCGCCAGGTCGGACTGCTGCACGACACCGTCTGCGATGACATCGGCTGCTGCTTCGGGATCGCCTGTGGGAATACCGAACTCACGGGCGTGATCGTTGCCGGTGCCTGCCGGAATGAGCCCGATGGGCGTCTCGGTCAACGCGGCGGCCTGCAGTCCGATACTGATG